>NZ_JBFTRC010000106.1:0-19734 GCF_056399325.1 Allobosea sp. 01N443 | reverse complement strand
GCTTCCTTGATCTTGCGGTCGAGCGAGCGCTCATTGCTCAGGAAGAGGTTCTTGGCGAGCTGTTGGGTCAGCGACGAGCCGCCCTGCACCACGCCCGAGGCGCGCGCGTTCACGGTGATCGCGCGAAAGGTGCCGAAGATGTCGATGCCGAAATGGTCGTAGAAGCGCCGGTCCTCGGTTGCCAGGACGGCCTTGATGAGATGGTCCGGCAGTTCCTCGAGCTTCAGCGAATCGTCATGGCGCGCGCCGCGATGACCGAGCTCGGAGCCGTATCGGTCCAGGAAGGTCACCGCGAAGACTTGATGCTTGAGCGCCTCCTCGCGGCCTTCGTGGAAGGCCGGGATTGCGAGCATGAGCATGACGAGAGCGCCGGCGATCCCGACATTCAGGCCCTCGCTGGCGAACTCCGCTGCGAGCCGCTTGCCGCCGGAGACGGTCAGCCGGTCGGCATAGCTGCGCAAACGTTCATAGGCTTCGCCCGCGCGACGGCCCGCGCCCCAGAGCGTGTCGTCGATCCATGAATCGACGGCAAGCGCGAAGCGCTTGAGACGGGTCGTCCAGTTTGCCTTCCTGAACTCCATCGCCGCCCGGGCCACCCTGACGAAAAACTGCGGTTATCTCCTGCCGCGACCGGATGGTGTTGGCAACCCAAAGTGCCCCTTGGTAGGGACATAGGATCGACCTTCGCGCGCGTGAAGGCCAGTGTCATCCTTTAAGCAGATGAACAGCAGGTTTCGCGCCAGACGATCCGTGCCATTGCGAAACAGTCCGCCCGGATCGACGTGCAGCTGGGATGCGCGGCATCGCGGCGCTTCCCACGAACCCCACGAGGGCGCATAAGCGCCTTCATGACGGACGCACCCATCCGGCCAGAGCCATTCTGGCTTAGCAAGACGCTCGACGAGATGACCATGCAGGAGTGGGAATCGCTCTGTGACGGCTGTGGGCGCTGCTGCCTGGTGAAGCTCGAGGACGACGATACCGGCCGCATCCACGCGACCGATATTGGCTGCCGATTGTTCGATGCCGGGACATGCCGCTGCAAGGATTACTCCCATCGCTCGACGCTCGTTCCCGATTGCGTGACGCTGACCCCGGAAGACGTTCGCACGCTGCCGTGGTTGCCGCCGACCTGCGCCTATCGGCTGGTCGGGGAGGGGCGTGACCTGCCCTGGTGGCATCCGCTGGTGTCTGGCGACCCCGAGACGGTCGTCACGGCCGGCGTCTCCGTGCGCGGCCGGGTCTTCGCCAGTGAAGATGACGTCGATGAGGACGACCTGCCCGAACGTATCGTCAATTGGCCGCTGCGTTGGCCGCGTGCGGCGCGCAACCCTTTGCGTGGCTGAGGAGCGTCGCAGATCTGCAGCAATCCTGCTGCAGCCTCGCTCATTGATTGTTCATCCGCTTTTCGGCATGACCTCGCCCGTCCCTGCCGCCCGGCTGTCTCTGCCGGCGGCGCTTCGCATGAAACTTTTGGATCGCCGGCGCGTTGCTGAGCCCGGCTGGATGAAGAGGTAGTTGTGATGGCTGGTGGGAAGTGGGTCTACACCTTCGGCGACGGCAAGGCCGAGGGTGAAGCGGGCATGAAGAACCTGCTCGGCGGCAAGGGTGCAAACCTCGCCGAGATGAGCAATCTGGGCTTGCCGGTTCCGCCCGGCTTTACGATCACCACCGAGGTCTGCACCCATTATTACGATAATGGCAAGAATTTCCCGTCCGATCTCGCCGGGCAGGTGAAGGCTGCGCTTGCYGAGATGGGGCGTCTCACCGGCAAGCTCTTCGGCGATCCTGCCAATCCGCTTCTGGTGTCGGTGCGCTCCGGCGCTCGCGCCTCGATGCCAGGCATGATGGACACCGTCCTCAACCTTGGCCTCAACGACGTCACCGTCGAGGCCGTGGCGAAGGCCTCGGGCGACGCCCGCTTCGCCTGGGACAGCTATCGCCGCTTCATCACCATGTATTCGAACGTCGTGCTCGACGTCGATCACGGCCATTTCGAGGAGGCGCTCGAAGACTACAAGGAGCGCAAGGGCTTGCATCTCGATACCGATCTCTCGGCCGATGACTGGAAGGTGCTTGTCGGTCGTTACAAGGACATCGTGAAGAAGGCGCTCGGTGCCGAGTTCCCGCAGGAGCCGCAGGAGCAGCTCTGGGGCGCCGTCGGCGCAGTGTTCTCGTCCTGGATGAATGCCCGCGCGATCAAATACCGCGAACTCAACAATATCCCTGCCTCCTGGGGCACGGCCGTCAATGTCCAGTCGATGGTGTTCGGCAACATGGGCGAGACCTCGGCCACCGGCGTCGCCTTCACCCGCAATCCCTCGACCGGCGAGAACGCGCTCTATGGCGAGTTTCTGATCAATGCGCAGGGTGAGGATGTCGTTGCCGGCATCCGCACTCCGCAGGACATCACCGAGGTGGCGCGTCAGGCCGCCGGCTCGGACAAGCCTTCCATGGAGAAGGCGATGCCCGCGGCCTATGCCGAGCTCTGCCGGATCTACGGCATCCTCGAGAAGCATTATCGCGACATGCAGGACATGGAGTTCACCATCCAGGAGGGCAAGCTCTGGATGCTGCAGACCCGGTCCGGCAAGCGTACCGCCAAGGCCGCGCTCAGGATCGCGGTCGATCTGGCACAGGAGGGATTGATCGGCGAGGAGGAGGCGATCGGCCGCGTCGAGCCCGGCGCCCTCGAACAGCTCCTGCACCCGGCGATCGATCCCAAGGCCGAGCGCCGCGTGCTGACGACCGGCCTGCCGGCTTCGCCCGGTGCGGCGGCCGGGGAGATCGTCTTCAATTCAGACGATGCGGAGGCTGCCAAGAAGACAGGCCGCAAGGTCATCCTGGTCCGGGTCGAGACCAGTCCGGAAGATATCCACGGCATGCATGCCGCCGAAGGCATCTTGACCACGCGTGGCGGCATGACCTCGCATGCGGCGGTCGTGGCGCGCGGGATGGGCAAGCCCTGCGTCTCCGGCGCCGGCCAGATCCGGGTCGACTATGCCAAGGGCACGCTGACGGTGGGGCCGACCACGCTGCGGGCCGGCGATTTCATCACGATCGACGGCACCCTCGGCCAGGTTCTGCTTGGCGAGGTCAAGATGCAACAGCCGGAGCTTTCCGGCGATTTCGGCACGCTGATGGGCTGGGCCGACAAGGTTCGGCGCCTCAAGGTCCGTGCCAATGCCGAGACGCCGCGCGATGCCCGCGCGGCCCGCGATTTCGGCGCCGAGGGCATCGGGCTCTGCCGCACCGAGCACATGTTCTTCGACGAGGATCGCATCCTGCCGATGCGGGAGATGATCCTCGCCGGCGACGACAAGGGACGGCGCGACGCGCTGGCCAAGCTCCTGCCGATGCAGCGGCAGGATTTCGTCGAGCTCTTCACCATCATGCAGGGCCTGCCGGTCACGATCCGGCTGCTCGATCCGCCGCTGCACGAGTTCCTGCCGCATACCGACGAGGAGATCGCCGAGGTGGCGCGCGCCATGGCGGTGACGCCGGACGTGCTCCGGCGCCGGGCGGCCGAGCTGCACGAGTTCAACCCGATGCTCGGCTTCCGCGGCTGCAGGCTGGCGGTGGCGTACCCTGAAATCGCCGAGATGCAGGCCCGCGCCATCTTCGAGGCCGCCGTGATCTCGGCGCGCGAGACCGGCAAGCCGGTCATCCCGGAGGTGATGGTGCCGCTGGTGATGGGCGTCGCCGAGTTCGACCTCGTCAAGGCCCGCATCGACGCCATGGCGAAGGCCGTGATCGGCGAGAGCAAGACCGAGTTCACCTATCAGGTCGGCACGATGATCGAGCTGCCGCGCGCCGCCTTGCGTGCCGAGGAGATCGCCCGCAGCGCCGAATTCTTCTCCTTCGGCACCAATGACCTGACCCAGACCACGCTCGGCATCAGCCGCGACGACGCGGGTTCCTTCCTCGGCTCCTATACCGCCAAGGGCATCCTGGAATTCGACCCCTTCGTCACCATCGACCAGGAGGGCGTCGGCKAACTCGTCAAGCTCGCGGTCGAGCGCGGTCGCCGGAGCCGTCCGCGGATCAAGCTGGGCATCTGCGGCGAGCATGGTGGCGACCCCGCCTCGATCGGCTTCTGCGAGAGCATCGGTCTCGACTACGTCTCCTGCTCGCCCTTCCGGGTGCCGATCGCACGCCTGGCCGCGGCGCAAGCCGCACTGGGCGCGATCAAGGCCAAGGACGCCTGAGCAGGGAGATCCTGATGGTCGGCCTCGAGCCGACCATCTCCTGGACGTCGGTCCCGGGCCTGCGCCATGCTCGGCCTGAGACCGACAATCCTGCATTGCCGCGAGAACGGCCGCCGGTCTAGTTTCGCGCCATGCAGACGCGTATCGGCCAACTCTCCCGCCCCTTCGGCAAGCTCTATTACGAGGTCACGGGCTCTGGCCCGCCCATCGTCTTCGCTCATGGACTGGGCGGCAATCATTTGTCCTGGTGGCAGCAGGTCGCTCATTTCAGTCCGCAGTACAGCTGCGTCACCTTCGCTCATCGCGGTTTCGCGCCGTCGGAGCCGGTGGCCGGAGGCCCCGATCCGGCAGACTATGCCGGCGACCTCGCCGCGCTGATCACCCATCTGTCGTTGGAGCGGCCGGTTCTGGTCGCGCAATCCATGGGCGGCTGGAGTTGTGTGGATTATGCGCTGGCGAACCCCGGTCGGGTGAGCGGGCTCGTCATGGCCTGCACCACCGGCACGCTCGATTTCGGCAAGGCCGGAAGGAATATCTCGAGCGAACTCGCGGCCTGGCAGCAGCGTGTCGATGAGACACTGCCGCGTTGGGCCAGGAGCGGTATCCATCCTGCCTGCGGCGAAGCCTTCGCGAAACGCTTGCCGGCGCTCTACGAACTCTACAAATCGATCGACCGCATCAATGCAGGTCTGGACAAGGCGCTGGTTCGGCAACGCATCTGGGAGGCGCGCAACCGCCCGCCGTCCGACCTCGCCGCACTCGATTGTCCAGCCTTGTTCCTGTCCGGCGCCGACGACCTCGTCGTCCCGCCTTGTGGCGTCGCGGCGGTCGCTGCCCATGCTCCCAGGGGCCGCTTCGTCAGCGTTCCCGAAACCGGCCATTCCGTCTATTTCGAGGATGCGGCGCGCTTCAATGCCGAGCTCGACCGCTTCATCTCCGAGTTGAAGGGCTGAACCGTGCCGTCTCGCGCGCTCACCACGATCGGCTTCGATGCCGATGACACGCTCTGGCAGAACGAGCAGTTCTTCCGGCTGACGGAGGAGCGTTTCGTCGCCCTGCTCGGCGAGCACGGCGAAGCCGCCGAAATCTCCGGCAGGTTGCTGGACGCCGAGCGTCGCAATCTCGGCTTCTACGGATTTGGCATCAAGGGCTTCACGCTCTCGATGATCGAGACCGCGATCGAGGTCACAGGCGGCAATGTGCCGGCTTCCGTCATCGCCGAAATCCTTGCCGCCGGGCGCGAGATGCTGGCGCATCCGGTCGAGACGCTTCCGGGGGCACAGGAAACACTGGAGGCGCTGGCCTCCGAATACAGGTTGGTCCTGATCACCAAGGGCGATCTTTTCGATCAGGAACGCAAGCTCGCCCAGTCCGGGCTGGGCGATTTCTTCCAGGCGGTCGAGATCGTCAGCGACAAGAGTGTCACGACCTATGAACGCATCTTCGCGCGTCATGGTGACGGGCCGAGACATGCGATGATGGTGGGTAACTCGCTGAAGTCGGACATCGTGCCGGCGCTGCAGGCGGGGGCCTGGGCTGTGCATGTGCCGCATGAGCTGACCTGGGTGCTCGAACATGCCGAGGAACCGGTCGCGGAGCAGCGCTATCGCCGCCTGGCGGATCTTGGCGGCCTCGTCGGGCTTCTGGGCGAGATCGAATGAGCGCTAGCGACGGCCCCTGGTCGGACCATCCGCCGCGTCAAAGCTGAGGAGCGGCCCGGAAGGCATCCGTTCCAGGGCGCAAGCGAGCAGTCCCCGTTCGAAGACCAGATCGGCAAAGAGTTCGGCCTGCCGATTGACATCGCTCATTGCGGTTATTCTGTCGGCACGCCGACGAAGACGTTGATGCGACGGGTCGAGGGATGCAGCCTCGACGCAGAGCGGGCCTCCGCGGGCCGCCTTCTCCGATGCTCCCGTCTTGCGCGGATGCCGGGAAGGGGGCGCCGTTGCGCATCAGGGCGCTGCGCTGGACCCGCATTGCAATTTATGCTAGTGCCGCCCATGTAAGACGAGATGCGGCCGGGTTCTGGCCAATCCTCCGCGCGGGATTTCCCGGTCGGCGGGCACGATTCAGATCCACCACACATCGTTATCAAGGCCACGGCGAGGCGTCCGCGCGTCAAGTCGTGTCTTCCACATACGAACGCGGATCTGAAACGTAAGGACTACCCTATGAACAAGGGCACCGTGAAGTGGTTCAACACCACCAAGGGCTATGGCTTCATCACCCCTGAGGCCGGCGGCCAGGACGTTTTCGTCCACATCAGCGCTGTCGAGCGTGCTGGTCTGCGCGAACTTCGCGATGGTCAGGTCGTCTCCTTCGAGCTGATCRCCGATCGCAAGACCGGCAAGTCCTCGGCCGGCAACCTCGTCGTCGCCTGAGGCTGAATACTGACCGGGAGGGTGCTCGCACTCTCCCGGCTCTCTCTATCGATACCTTTACAACAATACCTTTCGGCGCAGTGGCTAGCGGTTCGCCGGGCGGAATGACGTACTTCAATGCCGAACCCATTCGGTGGCGCAGCCGGTTTCCACATGCGCCCCTTGCGTTTCGGCTTCAGAAAGACCTGTTTTGACACAATTTACAGACCTCGGCCTCGCCGAGCAGCTTCTCAAGGCGCTCGCGGCTGAAGGTTATTCCAAGCCGACGCCCATCCAGGCGCAGGCCATCCCCCCTATTCTCGAAGGCAAGGATCTGTTCGGCGCGGCCCAGACGGGCACGGGCAAGACGGCCGCCTTCTCGCTGCCGATGCTGCACCGGTTGCTGAACAACCCCCGGCGCATGCAGCCGCGTTCGGTGCGCGCACTCATCCTGAGCCCGACGCGTGAGCTTGCGGCGCAGATCGAGACCAGCATCCGCACCTACGCCCAGTTCACCACGGTCAAATCGGCCGTGATCTTCGGCGGCGTGCCAGTCGGCAAGCAGATCCGTGCGCTTGGCCAGACCGTCGACATCCTCGTCGCCACGCCCGGCCGCCTGCTTGATCTCGTCGACCAGCGCGCAGTCTCGCTGCGCGAGATCGAGTTCCTGGTGCTCGACGAGGCCGATCAGATGCTTGATCTCGGCTTCATCCATGCCCTGCGCCGGATTGCGACGCTGATCCCGGCCAAGCGCCAGACGCTTCTGTTCTCGGCGACCATGCCGAAGCAGATCCGCGAGATCGCCTCGGCCTATCTGACCAATCCGGTCGAGGTCGCGGTGACGCCGGTTGCCACGACTGCCGAGAAGGTCGAGCAGCGCGTCATCTTCACCGATCCCGGCCACAAGCCGGCGCTGCTGGCGAAGACGCTCGGCGTGGCGGAGATGGAGCGCGCGATCGTGTTCACGCGCACCAAGCACGGTGCGGACAAGGTCGTGCGCCAGCTCGAGCAGTCCGGCATCAAGTCGGCTGCCATCCACGGCAACAAGAGCCAGGGCCAGCGCGAGCGCGCTCTCGGCGCTTTCCGTGATGGCGAACTGCGCATTCTGGTCGCGACCGATATCGCGGCGCGCGGCATCGATGTCGACGGCGTCAGCCATGTCGTCAATTTCGACCTGCCGAACGTGGCGGAAACCTATGTCCACCGCATCGGCCGCACCGCGCGCGCTGGTGCCACCGGCGTCGCCATTGCCTTCTGCACCCCGGAAGAGCGCGGCGATCTGGCGGCGATCGAGAAGCTGACCCGCGTTTCGCTGACCCCGGTCGGCGAGGTGCCGCACTGGGATGGTCGCACGCCCAAGAAGCCGCCGCAGAACCAGGGTCGCGGCCGCAATGGCCAGGGCTCCGGTGGCGGGCGCGATCATGGCCGGCCGCAGGGCCAGCGCCAGGGCGCGAAGCCGCAGCAGGCGGGCAAGCCCCAGCATGCCGCCGGTCAGCGCAGCGAGACTCCGCGCAATGACCGTCCGCCGCAGCGCACTGAGGCGCCTTCGGCGCGAAAAGACAGCGTTGCCGGCAAGGAAGGACTTGGCGGCGTCGCGTTCTTGCAGCAAAGAACAGAGCAACGTCGCAATGGCGGCGCCCGGCGCCGCGCGAACTGACGCGCGGATAGCCAGGGGACGATCGGGCCGGCGGATCCCTCTGATCCGGTCGTCCGCCCAAGGCGCAGAAGAAGGACCAAGGAATGGCGAAAGAAGAACTTCTCGAGTTCGACGGCACGGTGGTCGAGGTGCTGCCCGATGGAAACTATCGGGTGAAGCTCGACAATGACCATGTGATCCTGGCCTACGCGGCCGGCAAGATGAAGAAGAACCGCATCCGCACGATCGCCGGAGACCGGGTCGTCGTCGAGATGTCGCCTTATGATCTTGATCGCGGCCGCATCAACTTCCGTCAGAAGACGGCGGGACCGGCTCCGGGTGGGCCGCCGCGCAATCAGAACTTCCGTCGGCGTTGAGCCACAGCATGCGCTTCAGCCGGGTTGAACTGCTCTTCCTCGCTGCAGGCGCAGGCCTCGGAGGCCTTGTCGCACTCGCGGCTCACATTGGATGGCTGGCGGGATCGGCAGCTTTCCCGCGCTATCTGTTCGTCCTGATCGGGCTCGGCCTCATCGAAGTCGTCTTTGGTTTCGTGACGGGCCGTCCGCCCGGCGCCCTTGTCGGGATGCCCGCCCGGATCCTGGCCTTCGTGCTCGGTCTTGGCGTCCTGGCGCTGGTCACCGGCGGCATCGCCTGACTGCCTGCCATATTCCCCAAACACATGAAGGACCGCGCGCTGGCGCGGGATGCCGAGTGCTGGTCAGCATCGGGGAGACGTGCTAATATCCTTATGCTCAAAACGAGCATAGCTGGCTAGCAACAGGCCGGCGGCGACCCGGAGCGGAGCTCCGGCATCGCAGGGATGAGGAGGATGCCATGTCTTTGGGCTTGGAAAAGACTCGGGGCTTCGAGGCCGACAACGCTGTCGCCCCGGTCACTGTCGCGCGCCGCAGGGACGATCCGCGCTTCCGACCATTGCCGATGCCAGACCTGACCTGGACGCCTGAGGTCGAGGCCGCGACCGCGCATCTCTACGAGAAGGTCAAGGCCGTCATTCCGGCGGTGGAGTGGCCCTTCTTCGCGCCGACGATCAAGGCGATCAACGAGCTGAAACAGGTCCGCAACGCGGTCATCCTCGGCCATAACTACATGACGCCGGAGATCTTCCATTGTGTCTCCGACATCGTCGGCGACTCCTTGCAGCTCGCCAAGGTGGCCTCGAAGACCAAGGCAGAGGTCATCGTGCAGGGCGGCGTGCATTTCATGGCCGAGACCTCGAAGCTGCTCAGCCCCGACAAGATCGTGCTGATGCCGGACATGAAGGCCGGCTGCTCGCTGGCCTCTTCGATCACGGGCGCCGATATCCGTCTGTTGCGCGAGCGCTATCCCGGCCGTCCGGTCGTCGCCTATGTCAACACCTCGGCCGATGTGAAGGCGGAGGTCGATATCTGCTGCACCTCGTCGAATGCCGTGCAGGTGGTCGAGAGCCTGGGCGTGCCGGAAGTCATCTTCGTGCCTGACCAGTATCTGGCGAAGAACGTCGCGGCGCAGACCAAGGTGAAGATCATCTCCTGGGCAGGCGCCTGCGAGGTGCATGAGCGCTTCACCGCCGAAGAGCTCGTGCGCTACCGCGAGGCCGATCCGAGCATCAAAATCGTCGCCCATCCGGAATGCCCGCCGGAAGTCGTGGCAGTTGCCGATTACGCTGGTTCGACCAAGGGCATGATCGACTGGGTCAAGCATGAGCTGCCGGGCCGCGTCCTGCTCGTCACCGAATGCTCAATGGCGGACAATGTTGCAGCCGAGACGAAGGGCGTCGAATTCGTGCGGCCCTGCAATCTCTGCCCGCATATGAAGCGCATTACCTTGCCCAAGATCCTCGAGTCGCTGGTCTATATGCAGCACGAGGTGGTGATCGATCCGGCGATGGCCGAGAAGGCCCGGCGCTCGGTTGAGCGAATGGTCAACCTGACGATGTAAACCCGCATGCCTCTCCCTTCAGGGGGAGGGGCGCTGGCGGCGGATTGGCCCTCATGCCTGACATCCAAGCGGATATCCTCATCGTCGGCGGCGGGCTGGCGGGGCTGTTCACGGCCTTGAAACTGGCGCCGCTGCCCTGCACGGTGCTGGCGCCGCGCCCGCTCGGCGAGGGCTCTTCCTCGAGCTGGGCGCAAGGCGGCATTGCCGCGGCGATGTCCGAGGGCGACACGGCCGGCAAACACGCTGCCGATACGATCGCGGCGGGTGCCGGCATCGTCGACGAGGCCGTCGCGCATATGGTTGCCAATGAGGCTGCCGAACGCGTCCATGATCTTCTGTCCTATGGCGTCCCCTTCGATCGCRATCTCGCCGGGCGACTCGTGCAGTCGCGCGAGGCCGCGCATTCGGAGCATCGTGTCGTCCGCGTCGGCGGCGATGGTGCCGGCGCCGCGATCATGCAGGCGCTGATTGCGACGGTGCGGCAGACGCCTTCGATCACCGTCCGGGAAGGGTTCATTGCCGAGGACCTGCTTCTTACCGATGGCGCCTGCACGGGTGTGCTGGCGCGCGGCGAGCACGGGGCGGCGCGCGAGGCGACGCGATTTCATGCCGTCGCGACCGTGTTGGCCACGGGAGGCATCGGCCATCTCTACGCGCTGACCACGAACCCGGCGGAGGCGCGTGGCGAAGGACTGGCCATGGCGGCACGCGCCGGCGCGACGATTGCCGATGCGGAGTTCGTGCAGTTTCATCCAACCGCGCTGGCGCTCGGGCTCGACCCAGCCCCGCTGGCGACCGAAGCGATCCGGGGCGATGGCGGCATTCTCGTCAATGCCGCTGGCGAGCGGTTCATGCTGGCTGCCCACAAGGACGTCGAGCTCGCCCCACGCGATATCGTGGCGCGCGCCGTCTTCGCCGAGATCGCGGCCGGGCGCGGTGCCTTCCTCGATGCAAGGGCGGCGATCGGCACGGAGTTTTCCGAGCGCTTTCCCGCCGTCACCGCCGCCTGCCGCAAGGCGGGCATCGATCCAGCGACCGAGCTCATGCCGGTGGCGCCGGCCGAGCACTACCACATGGGTGGTGTGGCGACGGACGCTCATGGTTGCACGACGCTTCCCGGCCTCTATGCCGCCGGTGAAGTGGCCAGTACCGGCTTGCATGGTGCCAACCGTCTCGCCTCGAATTCCCTTCTGGAGGCGGTGGTCTTCGGCGCACGTGTCGCCGAGCACCTGAAGGGCCGCCCGTTGGTGATGAGAACCAGGGGGAAGCCTGTCCGCATGAGCGGCACGGCAGCCTGCTTGCCGACAGCCGCGGACCAGCGCGCGATCGAGCGCTTGCGCGCGATCATGTCGGATAGGGCCGGCGTGGTGCGTGGCGGGCCAGGGCTGCTTGCCGCGTCGCGTCAGCTCCAGGCCATCGCCGAGGCTGCGGACAGTTCGACGCTCGTCAACATGGCGAGCGCCGCTCTCATCATCGTTGCCGCAGCGCTTGCCCGGCGCGAGAGCCGTGGCGGCCATTGGCGCAGCGATTTTCCGCAAGCCAGCGCGGCGCTGGCGACGCGCAGCAAGCTGACATTATCGGCGCCGCCTGCCGCGCGCCGCGCCCTGTCCTGATCCGGAGCCCGACGTGAGCCAAGCCGTCCTCAATCMCCTGCTCATCACCGAAGCGGTGCGTGCCGCTCTGATCGAGGATCTCGGCCGGGCCGGTGACATCACCACCCTTGCGACGATTCCGGCCGGCAAGCGGGCAAGCGCGGTGATCGCCGCGCGCAAGAGCGGCATCGTTGCCGGGCTGCCCTTCGCCCGCGAAACCTTCCGGCAATACGACCCGTCGGTTCGCTTCGAGGCCGCCATGTCGGACGGCGACAGGCTCGAACCCGGCGCCATTGTGGCTCGCATCGAGGGGGAGGCCCGCTCTGTCCTCTCGGCAGAGCGTGTCGCCTTGAATTACATGGGCCGACTCTCGGGCATCGCTACACTGGCAGCGGCCTATGTAGCCAAGGCCGCGGGCACGAAGGCGATGATCGTCGACACCCGCAAGACCACGCCAGGCCTGCGCGCGTTCGAGAAATACGCCGTTTGCTGCGGTGGCGCCGGCAACCATCGCTATGGGCTCGATGACGCCATCCTGATCAAGGACAATCATGTCGCCGTCGCCGGCGGCATTCGCCCCGCCTTGCAGGCGGCCAAGCGCCAGGCCGGTAACTTCGTCAAGATCGAGATCGAGGTCGATACCCTGGCCCAGCTCGAGGAGGTCCTCGCCGAGGGGGCCGACATCGTCATGCTCGACAACATGTCCGTTGCGGATCTGACCACGGGCGTTGCGATGGTCGGCGGCCGCATGAAGGTCGAGGCCTCCGGCGGCATCACGCTCGACACTGTCGCGGCGATTGCGGCGACCGGCGTCGACATGATCTCGGTGGGCGCCCTGACCCATTCCGCCAGCGTGCTCGACCTCGGGCTCGATATCGAGATCGCATGAAAAAAGCCCCGGCCGAAGCCGGGGCGTAAGGTCGTTTCCGTGGTTAAAAGGGTCTGCGTCTAAACTCTTGGTAGGCGTGAACTCAATAGCGGCCGCGCGCCCAGTATTGCGAGCCAGGGCTCATCAGCACCTGGCGTTGGCGGGTTTCGTAGAGAGCGGGGATCGTCTCGTGCACGACCTGCGTCTGGCGCACCATGACCTTGCGCTGACGCTGGCCATAGACGGCGGGCAGGGTCTCGTAATCGGTGCTCGCCGGGCTGATCTCGACCGTACGCTGCTGGATGCCGTAGCGCGCGGGAACATCGACCCAGCAACCGGTGACGTTGCCATAGAGATCGCGGCTCACCTCCCAGCGACGCCCCGCCGGTGAGATCAGGACCTGTTCGGCAACCGTGCTGTACTGGGCCGGGCGATAGCGCGGGATGACCCGCTGCGGATGCACCATCACCTGCTCGGTGACGTATTCATATTCGGCCGGAATGATGCGCGACTGCGTCTGGGCCGGGCGCGCGACATAGGTCTCGTTGATCGTGCCATAGACCGGGGGCGACTGCTGCAGCGTGTAGCAGGCGGAGCCATAGCAGCCACCGCCAGCCTGGGCGCCCTGGGCGCCGAGCAGCAGCGCGGCCGCAGCCACCGAAGCGGCCAATGCGGAAGCGGAAAGCACCTTGCCTCGCATGTCTGACTCCGACCTCCCCGGCGGCGTTCTGGCGCCGCCGTGTTGGAGGCAGAAAGCCAGCCGGCAGTGATGAACGCAAGGTAAACGCGAAAACAAGGTAAAATTAACCATGATCCGGCGCGTCCGGCAAGGCCTCGAATACTGAATTGGAATGCAAAGGCAGCAGGCCGGCGAGCCCTACGCAGCGGAAGCCTCCCGGCTCAAGGGTAGAGCGGGCCGCAAGTCCCGGCCGGGCACGGTGGCAAGAACGATTTCGTTCAGCGTGCAGCCGAGATGGACGCAGCTTCGGGCTGTATCCCCCGGGCTCAGATCACGTTCCGCTCGGACCAGCAGAGGCGCAGCAGGACAGGTTGCCGGATCCTCCGTTCACAGCCTCCTGAATGGGTGGGCAGGGAACCGAGCCATAGGAACAGAACACGCAGCAATCACCCTGCTTCGGCCGGAGCAATGCGCCGCATCCCTTGCATTCGTAGAAGAACTGGCAGGCGTCGGTCGGCATCGTCTCGGCCGCCGCGTGTCGGCAATGCGGGCAGGTAATCAGGGACTGAAGCTGCATTCAATTCACGCGCGGTTCTGAGGCATCAGGCTTCATAGATGCAATTCCAAGCGACGGGCCGGGTCAAGCTGACAGGACGACTTTCATGAGCGTCCTGTCTGGTGCTGCCCGGAAGGATCAGGTCCTGGCGCAGTGGCTTTCGCTGAGCACCCTCATTGAGCCGACAGAGGTTTCCAGGGCAGGGGGGCCTCCCGTGGGGTGACCTCCGGGCCGGCCAGAGGTGCCTCGATACAGCCTCGCTCCCGCAAGCCAAGACCCCGCATTCTCGCAAACAAGCCCGGTATTCAATCTGTTTGGAGTCAGGGCCCGCGGTTGAAAATTCAGGATAGACTAAGTCTGGCCCGGCCTCAGCTGATAGAAGACGTGCCGGCCGATCACATCCATTTTCTTCAGCTTCTTGGCCCAGTACGGCCGAACATAGTCCGCGTGGTAATGCGTGGAGGCGCCGACATCCGCGAGATAGGTCGTGCCCTCAAAGACCTCGCGTGCGATGCGCACGGAGGCGCGCCACGGCTCGGGCTCGGTGATGCGCAGCGACTTGCCCTCGCAGGCGAAGGTGAACTGGCAGGCGAGGTAGCGGTTCCGGTTCTGGTAGACCACGCCGCAGACCGAGTCCGGATAAAGCCCGCTCTTCACCCGGTTGAGCACGACCTGCGCGACCGCAGCCCGGCCTTCCTCGGATTCCGAACGAGCCTCGAAATAGACGGCTTCGGCGAGGCAGCGCTGCTCGCGCGCCATGTTCTCTGGCAGGATCAGCCCGGTATAAATCTGTTTCGGCCCCGGATCGCTCTTGCGCGCGACGCTGGTTGCGGGAGCGGCGGCCTTGCCGATGGCGGCGGGCCGTGCGGCGGCCACGGCCGGCGGCGTCGTCGGCGCGATCGTGGCGACGCTGTAGTTCACGGCCGGAGTCGATGAGGCCCGTGCTGCGGGCTGCGGAACCGAGGGCGTCGAGCCGTCGATGCTCTCGAGATGCAGTTCGGCTTCCCGCGGCGAGGTGATGATCCGCTTCGGCGAACTCGGCGAGGAGTCCGAGAGGGCTGGGTCGGTCAGTCCCTCGTCATTGGAATAGGGCTCGAACCCCACTTGCGGACCGTCGCTGCTTTCGCCCTCGCGCACGGCGTCGAGCGCAAAGCCGCCCGAAATCAGGCCCGGCTGGTTGTCGCCGAAGACGACACGTTCGAGCTCGCGTGGCTGCGGGGTAAGCGTCAGGCCCGGGCGCAGGCCGGGCAGCAGGTCGCCCTTGGCGCTGCGGTCGACCTCGGGGAAGGCGCTTGCCGTGCGCTTCATATCCTCGCGCGGCTGGCGCGGATCGATGGCGATGCGCCGTTCGGGGTCGTCGAAGGAGAGATGAGCCTGTTGGATCGAGGATGACAGCGTGAGGCCCGGCAGGCGGAAGGCGCTGGCCGCAACCAGCATCGAAGGGCCTTCCTCGAGCATGGATTCGGGCGAGGGCGCTGCGCGCCGCAGCATGGAATAGGGAATTGCGTCGCCGTCGTGATTTTGCCCGGCGGATGCGGTGAAGGAAACCAGCAGCCCGACGGACAGCGCCCAGGGCGCGACCGTGGCCAGGGCCCATTTCAGACCCAGCGCTCTGATTCGCCTCGTGCGACGCCGTAACCGCAACTGACTCAACGCTCTGCCCGCCTTGACAACACCGGGGGTCGGCCGCGCAGCCAAGGCGCGCTTTTCGACGATCCCGTTATCCATCCGGTAGGGTTGAGAGCCGGTTAATGCCGCGCTCGGGCGCGCGTTCTTCGGCGACCCGCGTTCCATGTGCGGCCGTGATGTGGAATTTCACGAAAAGACGTTGTTGCGGCGCGGGACGAAACGATAACGTGCAGCCACACGTTTAGACTTGCTCTCCTTCTGTCCTATTGTCGGAGCTCCCAATGAGTGCGGCCACTGGGCGCAGATACGCGCCTGAAATCGTCGTCGCTGCCGGCTGTCTGATCGCGCTGATCACCTTCGGCCCCCGCGCCAGCGCCGGTCTGTTCCAGATCCCGATGACGCTGGAATTCGGCTGGGGGCGCGACACGTTCAGTATCGCCATTGCCCTGCAGAACCTGCTCTGGGGCCTCGGCGCTCCCTTTGCCGGCGCCGTGGCCGACCGGTTCGGCACGGTGCGGGTGCTGTGCTTCGGTGCGTTGCTCTATGCCGCCGGCCTCGTCGTCATGGCCTATGCCACGACGCCGATGACGATGCATCTCGGCGCCGGCGTGCTGATCGGCTTCGGCCTTTCGGCCTGTTCGTTCAATCTCGTGCTGGCTGCCTTCGGCAAGCTGCTGCCGGAGCAATGGCGCCCGATGGCATTCGGTGCCGGCACCGCGGCCGGCTCCTTCGGCCAGTTCCTGTTCCCGCCGATCGGCAACATCATGATCGAGCAGATCGGCTGGCATCAGGCGCTTGTCGTCTTCGCCGGCTCGGTGCTGCTGGTGATGCCGCTCGCCATCATGCTGGGAACGCGCAAGACCGGAGAGGCCAGGCAGGTCGCTTCGGCTGTCAACCTGCCCAACCAGAGCGTCACGCAGGCCCTGTCGGAGGCTTTCAAGCATCGCAGCTACGTCCTGCTCGTGCTTGGCTTCTTCACCTGCGGCTTCCAGCTCGCTTTCATCACCGCGCATATGCCGGCCTATCTCAAGGATGCCGGGATGCCGGCCTGGGTCGGCGGCTGGACACTTGCCGTGATCGGTCTCGCGAATGCGGCGGGTTCTCTCGGCTCCGGCTGGCTGACCTCCCGCATGCCGAAGCGCCATTTGCTGGCCTGGATCTATCTGGGGCGTGCGGTTGCCATCGCAGCCTTCATCCTGCTGCCGGCCAGCCCGGCCACCGCGCTGGCCTTCGGCGTCGTGATCGGCCTGTTCTGGCTCTCCACCGTGCCGCCGACCTCCTCGCTGGTCATGCTGATGTTCGGCACGAAATACATGGCGATGCTCTACGGCTTCGCCTTCTTCTCGCATCAGGTCGGCGGTTTCCTCGGCGTGCTGCTCGGTGGCATCCTMTATGAGCGGACCGGCTCCTACGAGATCGTCTGGTGGCTTTCGGTCGCTCTGGGTGTCGCCTCCGCCCTGATCAACCTGCCGATCGTCGAGAAGCCCGTGACGCGCGCGGTGCCGCAGCCCGCCTGATCGGGACGGGGCAAAGACGCACATGCTTGCGCCTTGCGGATTGCCCGGGCTCGTTCCACTCCTGTCGTGACCAGTTGGCACGACAGGAGTGATGCATGTCCAGCTTCAAGGCGCTCGTCGCGACGAAGGGCGAAACCGGCCCGAACCTCGCCTTTACGGATTTCGCCGAAGCCGATCTGATGGAAGGTGACGTCACCGTCCGCGTCACGCACTCGACCGTGAACTACAAGGATGGGCTCGCGATCACTGGCAAGGCGCCGGTGATCCGGCGCTGGCCGATGATTCCCGGGATCGATTTCTCCGGCCGGGTCGAGACCTCCAGCCACCCCGATTTCAAGCCGGGCGATCTCGTCATCCTGGATGGCTGGGGCACGGGTGAGACCCATCTTGGCGCTTATGCCCAGAAAAGCCGGGTCAAGGGTGACTGGCTGGTGCCGCTGCCGGCCGGCATGACCCCGGCCGACGCCATGGCGATCGGTACCGCGGGCTACACCGCGATGCTCTGCGTGCTGGCGCTGGAGAGGCACGGGCTGAAACCCGCTGATGGCCCGGTTGTGGTCACCGGTGCTGCCGGCGGCGTCGGCTCGGTCGCGATCGCGCTTTTGGCGAAGGCGGGCTGGCATGTCATCGCCTCGACCGGCCGCGCCGAGGAGGCCGACTACCTCAAGGGCCTCGGTGCAGCCGAGATCATCGACCGCAACGAACTCTCCAACCCCGGCAAGCCGCTGGCCAAGGAGCGCTGGATCGCCGGCGTCGACGCGGTCGGCTCGCATACGCTCGCCAATCTGCTGGCGATGACCCGGTACGGCGGCGCCGTTGCTGCCTGCGGCCTGGCCCAGGGCATGGATCTGCCGGCTTCGGTTGCACCCTTCATCCTGCGCGGCGTCTCGCTGCTCGGAGTCGATTCGGTGATGTGCCCGAAACCACGCAGGCTCGAGGCCTGGGCGCGGCTGGCTTCCGATCTCGATCGCGACAAGCTTGCTGCCATGACCTCGACGATTCCGTTGGAGAGCGTGATCGAGACCGGCAAGGCGATCGTCGAGGGCAAGGTGCGGGGCCGGGTGGTGGTTGAGGTGGGCTGAGGCGATAAGACCTAAAACTCGGCTATTCGCTTTTCGAACAACGTCTGCAGCCTCTGATCAGCTTGCGATAGATCCGTGAACGGGGTGGATTCGTTGCCATCAACGATCCAGTACCTCACGGTTCCATCGCGGGCTTCCGTGATATCGACCAAGCGTCCCTTTCTCTCCTGTTTATAGAATACGACCATCTTTCCTTGATAGTCTCGGAATTTTACATTCGAGATTGAGTTAAACAGGTTGATGTTCCCCGAAGAAAGAAACGCAAGCCGTCGCCTAATGCTTTCAAAAGCGTCGAGTTCGGCCACCGTCGTCACAATTCCAGAAGACGAGATGGTGGGAGTTGGCGTGGCCGCCTCCTCAATCGCCGGGTCGGCTCTCGGGGTTGGCTTCGGGGCGTTCGCCCGAATGTCGAGGCGTTTCAGCACATTAGAAGTAAAGACGTCGTTGAAAGCTGCCTTGCTGATTGCTCTATACCCATCAATAGCATTGGCTCGAATGTGCTTGATGTCGTTCTCTTTGAGAAGAAAACGAGTAAATTCGACAGATGGTTCGTTGAACTGATCAGAAAGGTAGTCGAAGAAAGCTCTGTGGGTCAGGCTTCGCCTCGCGTTCTCGGCGACAGTTTCAGGGTCGAACTTTCCTTTGGTTAAAGCAAATAGGCCTTCAATTACCGTGTCTGAAATCTGGGCTTTGGCAACTTTATCGAAGTCGACGATCAAAAATGGATCATCGTCCATTAAATTGGGTTCAGCYGAATCGACGAAGAATTCGTAGATTATTCCGTCTGTCAGCATGCCCAGTTTGACGGATTTTGCGGCGTTAAAGTAGCTTTTAAGTTGACCTCGATCGTCCTTTCTGCCGTTTCCTGCGGTTTTGCATTCGATCGCTATGACTGGCTTCATGTCTTTCAGGATAGCGTAATCTACCCGATTTCTGTATTTTTCTGAGAAATCGGCCGCGTGCTCTGCCGCGACTTCGGTAGGGTCTCTGTCATCATAGCCAAGAACAGATATGAATGGCAGTATCAGTGCGACCTTAGTTGCTTCTTCATTCTTGATGTGCTCGCGAACGCGTTGCACCCGCTCGCTGAAAGACACTAGGTTCGCGCGAAAATCGTCAATCGTAGCCATTTTGAATTTGCTCCCCCTCCCAAAGCAGTTAGGGCAAGCTTAGCGTGTGTCCTAAGGTATGCTCAATCTAATATGATAGCTTCCCTCTGCGTGAAGGCGGGGGCGAAGTAGGCTGACGCTCAGCCCGTCCCCTCGATCAGGCCGCGGTGCTTCGCGAGTTCGTTTCCGCAAAAGTCCATGAAGGCGCGCACCCGCGGCGCGTTGCGGATATCGGGATGGGTCAGGATCCATAGCCCCGTCGAGAAATCCGGATTGGGCGCCGTCAGGCGCGTCAGGCTGGGGCGTTGATCGGCGATGAAGCAGGGCAGGGGGCCGATGCCGATCCCCTGTTCGACGGCTTCGGTGAGGCCGAGTACGGCCGAGCATTTGAGCGCGATCCGCTCCGGCGCGACATGGTCGCGGACATGGCGTGCCGCCTTTACATAACCGAGCTGGTCGCCGAGCGTGACCCAGTCCCGTTCGAAGAGGACGGCAGGATCGGCGGCTTCCTCCGAGGTGAGCCCGTCCTCGCTGCGGCCATAGATCGCCCAGTTCAGTGT
>NZ_JBFTRC010000105.1:0-20053 GCF_056399325.1 Allobosea sp. 01N443 | reverse complement strand
TGGCAAAATCGGCGTCCGAGCCCCTGAAGCAGTACTCGCTGCGAAGATCGCCAGTTCAGCGATCGGTACGAGGTATTCAACTCTTCGCACGATAAATTATGCAGCCGAGGGTGAATGGCGCTGGCGCAATGACCGCGGAGCTCTCTTGGCGGAGGCGAAACTCAGTGCTGCGATGCCGCGGCACGGTCCCCCCTCCGGCGCTGGCGCATAATCCGAAGCACCGAAGCTTCCGCCTCCAAAAATGCAGAGCTATTTCTTGCAGCTTTTCTCTATTGTAGTCTCTAAATCATCCATGGAACGACAAGGTCTTGGCTAAGGCGAACGTTTATAGCCACCGACACACGTCACCAGGGGCCGGCTTTCCTCCTCTTGCATATCGGTATTGCCGGACTATGTCGGGATTCCCGAACTTAGATGGATTTCCGATGACTAAGAACGAACTCATTGCAGCCATTGCCGAAGAGACCAATAAGTCGAAGGCTGATGTCGGAGCGATCCTCACCTCTCTGGCCGCTGTCGTATCGAAGACGCTCAACGAAGGTGACGATGTCACTCTAGGCGGGGTCGGCAAGCTCTCCGCGGCGAAACGCGATGCCCGTCAAGCCCGCAACCCCTCGACTGGGGCGATGATCGATGTTCCGGCCAAGACGGTCGTGAAATTCAAAGTTGCCAAGGACCTTGCTGACACCGTTGCCTGAGACAGCACGCTCCCTGCTCGATCTAGCGGGGCGGGGAGTGACCTTGGACGATTGTGGCCGGGTACCTAACGTTAGATTCTATCCACTATCCGCGGATAATCTCCGCGACTCGGGGCGTGGCCGGGACGGCTGTGCGATCTCGGTTCAGAGCCGAGGCTCAGTTCCATCCGCCGGATCCGGATCATCAAATGGGAGGTCGTCGCGTTCCGTGTCGCCCTCCCCTTCGTCGCCGCCACCCCTCGGAATCTCCTCAACCAACAGCGTGTCCTTCGAGAGCAGGCCGGCATCCTCGAGCTTTTCCAGGTCCGGCAGGTCGCGCAGGCTGGCGAGACCGAAGACCGACAGGAATGTGTCGGTCGTGACATAGGTATAGGGCGCCCCCGGTTCCGGGCTGCGCGGTCCGGCCGTGATCACGCCGGCGCGTTTTAGCGCCGCAACGCTGTCGCGGCTCATCTCCTTGCCAAAGACCTTGCCGAGCTCGCTGCGGGTGATCGGCTGCAGATAAGCGATCCCGGACAGGAACAGCATCTCGCTCGGTGACAGGCCGGCGGTCGCTTGCGGCGCTGCCGAGACCGCCCGGATTGCC
This sequence comes from Allobosea sp. 01N443, assembly GCF_056399325.1. Lineage (NCBI taxonomy): Bacteria > Pseudomonadati > Pseudomonadota > Alphaproteobacteria > Hyphomicrobiales > Alloboseaceae > Allobosea > Allobosea sp. 01N443. The sequence continues at coordinate 18,769 of NZ_JBFTRC010000105.1, read as the reverse complement.
GGCCCGAAGGCGCCGCGCGTCCGGTGCTGCCAGCCCCCGGCGACCGCGACCAGGTCATAGGGGCGGCCGCGCAGCTCCTCGCGGATGTCGGCAATGATCAGATCGATCGCGCAGTCGCGACCAACCAGTGGGCCGCGCGCGGCATCGCGCTTGTCACGGCCTATCATGACAAGTGCACATCACTGCCCACCGGCGTTCTCGCGAGGGCGAAGCAACAGATCCCAACCGTCCGCGAAGCGCGATGGAGGCCGCGAGAGACGGGGTGCTGGCCGAGTCGACAGCCGGCCCGACGCAGTTCTGCGCCACGTACAAGGCAGAGATCGAGCGGGCTGCGACCGCCCTGCGCTAAAGGAGCAAGCCCACCAGCATCGCCGCGACCAAATGCCTTCGCCTCGTCATTGCCGCCACGAGTGGCCCTCCGCGCAGCCATCCGCTTCTTCCGACGGAGCGAGGCATGAACGAGCATTACCAGCGCTGTGGGACAGGGTGTCCGACTACGCGGACGGCATCATTGCCCGCATCAAGGCCGGCGAGATCCATCCGAGCGCCTATGAACGCTGATCCTGTCATTTCTTGACCAGGTTGCTTACCGGGAGCACCATAGGGCCTTGCAAGATCTTTCCATGACCCGCTTCGACGGCCGGAGGAGCCGCAGTAGCGGATAGTCCAACTGGCACCCCGGTGGCCTCCCGAGGGAAGTCCGGGTGATTGAAACCCCGTAGAAGCCAGCGTGTGGCCGCGGCACTGCGGGTTTTTTTCCACGATGATGTGCAATTAATTTCACTAGGACCGGACGAGTGATGGGCGTTACGGCTGACCGCTAGATCCTGGCCGCCCGCACGGCGGCGCTCGCCCTGAACAGCACGAGCGCGGCGACGCCGATCGCCGACATCACCAGCGGCAACGGCAGCGCGCCGCTCTTCAGCGCATGTCCGACGAGGAGGCCGACGCAGGCCGAGAACAACATCTGGCAAATCCCAGTGAAGGATGAGGCCGCGCCGGCGCTATCCGGGAAGGGCATCATCGCCGAGGCCTGGGCCTGCGGCATCGTGAGGCCGACACCACAGGTGTAGAGCGCCATCGGCAGCACAACGCCGGCCACGCCACCGAAATCGCCAGCGACGCAGACCAGCATGGCAAGGCCTCCGCCGGCGAGGCACCGCACGCCGAGCGCGATGACACCGTCCATGCCACGGCGGGCGACCAGACGCTGCGCGAGGATCGTGCCGAGAATGAAGCCAAGCACGACGAGGCTGAAGGACAGGCCATACTGGACCGGCGTCAGACCATGGATGCCGATCAGTATGAAGGACGAGCCGGAGATGAAGGCGAAGAGCCCGCCGTAGGCCAGCGCCGTCAGCGCGACATAAACGCGGAAGGCACGACTCGCGAAAAGCGTGCCGAAGCCGCGGATGATGGAGCCCAGCGAGAGCGGCTCGCGCGAGCGGTTCCGGATCGTCTCGGGCAGAAGAAACGTCACCATCGCCACCACGGCAGCGGCGAAGGCCAGCGTGGCGACGAAGGTCGAGCGCCAGCCGAAGGCCTGCTGCAGCACCCCGCCGAGCACCGGCGCAATCGCCGGCACCAGCCCCATGATCATCCCCATGCGGGCCAGTTCGCGGCCGGCACGCGGCCCCTCATAGAGATCGCGCACCATGGCGCGGCTGAGCACGATCGGTCCCGACGCGCCCAGCGCCTGGACCGCGCGGGCGATGGTCAGGGCCTCGATCGAGGGCGCGAAGGCGCAGGCCAATGTCGACACCATGAAGATGCCGAGCCCCACCAGCAGCACCGGCCTGCGGCCGACCCGGTCGGAGAGTGGTCCCCAGAAGATCTGGCCGCCGGCGAAGCCGAACAGGAAGACCGACAGCGTCGCCTGCGCGCCGGCGATGTCGGTCTGCATCACCCGGACGATGTCGGGCAGCGAGGGCAGGTAGAAATCGGTCGAGAGCGGGCCGAGCGCCGTCAGCATGGCGAGGACGGCGGTCATCGCCAGCGTGTCGGGGCGGAGTTTCATGGAGGGGCGCCCTTCCGTGCACGGCAGGCGGCTGTCTAGGCTTGGCCGGTCAGAATGTCGAGGATTGGGCCGCCACCTAGCGGCATCGGGCGCTCGTCCGAAGCCAAACTTACCCTCCGTCAGCGCATTCGCCTGCTCACACGTCTCAACCGGCTCACTTAAGCAAATCCAATCGAGGTGTTCAGTGATCGGACATCGCCTGTTCACACTGAGCTAGTCACCATACTCCACGAACTCGCTTCGCCGCCCACTCCTTCGGCGACACACGCGTGACTGCGGCATGGCTGGCGGGCGAAGCAGAACCGGCTTCTGCTATTGGCACATCGGAGGCCCGTGTTGCCTGCCCCTGTAACTGCTCCCCGACGCCCTTCAAAGACGTCGGGATCGGTCGCGAACCTGACCCGCCGTCGTCATCCCGGTCGCGACCCAGCACTACATGATGCTGGCCCGCAACCTCCCCTACACGGGCGTGACGCGGGGCAAGCGGCTGGTCGTCATCGTCGGGCAGAAGCGCGCACTGGCCAAGGCCGTGAGGGCTGGCGGAAAATGCCGACGGACGAAGCTGCGGCAATGAATGGCGGGGCGCGAGTGGAGTTGACGGCACCAGAGGCTCAACATCGCGGTCGAACCTCTTACCGTGCTCTCATGCTTGGATGCACATGACCAGCATCCCACCGCTGAGCTACGTCTATTCCGCTCAAACAAGGAGCGCGACGAGTGCGCTGATGCCTGTTGGGGCTGGAGATTTACCAGCGCCTACCGTAGTGCCCAACAACTGGTCGGTTATTGTAATATGCGGCGCGGCGAATGCCCGCACGAAGGACAGGTCTGCCATAGTATCCGCGGCCATAGTAGCCTCCCCCGTAGTAGCCGCCGCCGCCATAGTAAGTTGAGGCCGGCGTGCCGTAGTAGACGGGCTGCGAATAGCCGCTCACGGTTCCCTGATTGCAATTACATGCACTGCCGGAATACGTGGTGGTGGCATAGGGAGCGTCGCTATAGACGCCATTGACATTGTAGCCGTAGGCGGCGGGAGTGGCATAGCCAGAACCGTAGCCGTAGGCGGCGGGCGCGGCGTAGCCATAGCCAGAACCGTAGCCATAACCGTTGCCGTAATAGGCAGCACCTGCTGCGAGTCCGACGCCTGCTGCGAGCGCCCGGCCACCGTAGTAACGATTGCCGTAGTAACCGCCACGGTATGCCGCCCCACGGTAGGCTCCACGGTATCCGGCACGGTACGCGCCACCATATCCACCTCGGTAGCCACCGCCAACGGCAGCGGCACGGTATCCAGCGCGGGAACCAATACCCACCGCACCACCTCGGTAACCACCGCCTGCACCGACTCCACGGCGCTGGGCTTCAGCGTCACTGGCGGTGAAGACGAGACCGGCGAGGCCAATCAGGGCGGCCACAGGGGGTGCGAGCAGCGTATTCATGACTTCACCTGTTAACGCCCGCCACTGGATTGAAAACGCGCGGCTGGGCTCGATCCGCGCGGCAACTCGATAATTTCCTTAACGTAATAGTAACGTGTTTGTGCGTCCGGGCAACGCAACTGGCCCAACATCTCCAATTACGGTTAAGTTGGCGAACGGTTCTTCGTCGCAAATGTCGGGGGGCTATGCCGAGCGCCTTCGGCTCGCTGCCCAGCCCAATCGTCACGGGCCTTGCGGACCCAACATCATCAATTGTCGGTTTGAGGACGGGGAGAGGAGTGGCTATCAGAATGGATGCAACGAGCACCTCTTCTATTCTCATGCCAAGGCTGTTGGCGATACCTCTCGCGGCATCGCTGGGTGTGATTCTGCGGTTTGCGAGGCGGCAGTCGCTGGTTAGGTCGTAGACTCTTGAGCGCGAAGCCAAAGCCGCATTGATGCACCCATCGCGCCTGACAGTGGGTGTTTCACAGATGGTTAGCAAAGCCGCCCGTGATTTGACGACTTTGCTAGATGGCGTTCTATTCTATAAAGTATTAGGTAGTAACCCAATTCACGCGTTTCTCATCAATCACAATATTGCTTGCTGCGCAATTGTATCTTTAAGCTTTCAAATGAAATGTCACCAACACCGCAATCTCGACGCCTTCCTGTAGCGTCACGGCCACGCGTAGGAAATTCCCGAAATGGGCGACTCGCTGGAATGTCACCGCATCTTTCGCCGCCGGCAGCTCGAATTCCGAGCCTTCCGGCGCCCAATGCATCCCGTCCGCCGAAATCTCGATGCGCGCTTTCGGCAGCGCTCCGATCGGCTCTTTCAACGCCCGAACGAAGACGACAACCTCCTTGGCCCAGCCGGCTTCGTAAGGCTCCGTCGCGCTGTCTCCGGTCCAGATCTCGTTGCGGGCGACGACGGCAGTGAGGTTTTCAGGCAGCATTAGAAATCTCCCGAAAGGCAGACGGAGTCGAGATATGCGAAAGCGCGCTTGTCGGTGTCCGTCTCAGCGAAGAAGCAGAGGTTGAGCATGCACCAAAGATTCTTCATGGCCGGAATGCGGATTGGCTCGAAAGTCGAGAGATCAAATTTACGGTCGTTCACTTGGAATCCGGTCGCCTGCATCGTGGCGAGATCGAAATCAAATCGTAAATAGTGCCAGTTAATCTTTGTCGGAATCTCGTTGTAGCAAAGCTTCTGCTCGCCGCCGGGCAGGTCTTCCCAATCGGTTGGCGCGAGGTGGTAGTGCGAGATCGTTTTGCCGACATTGCCGATCGGTAAGATTTCAGTGGTCTTGCGCTTGAACTGCCATTTCTGGAGGTGCTTGCCGTCTTGTGCGTTGAGGAAACGTAAGTGCGGCATTACGCGCTGACCGCCTGCTCCGGCCTGATCGCCCACCTGGAGGTCGTAAAGAAAGCCGAAGGAGCGGACATCTGTCTCCATCAGCTGCAGCTCGTTAGCCTCGGGCTTGAAGGTGAAATAACACTCCATCCGGATCGGGCCGGCCTTGCGGAAGGTCAGGCGCTTCAGTGTGACGTTCTGCGCGCCCGCCCTAGCCCTTGTCGCGAGCTTCAGCGCATAGGAGCCATCGACGCCGCCATGCGAGCCAAAGTCCCAATTGGGCAGTGTCGAAAGCATCGCATGCGAGTGCTGGGCGTAGCCGGGGAGCATCTGGTCGAGCGAGATCTCGTAATTGCCGACGAGCTGAGTCCAGCCGCACATGCCGCGATCGAAATCGTCGAGGCAGATGATGCGCGGCAGGGGGTCGAAACGACTGAGCTGCGGGTCGGCCTCGCGGATGGCGCGGCGCATATCGTCGAGTTGGGTCATGACTATCCTTTCACCGCGCCGGCCGTAAGCCCGGCGACGAGATGTTTCTGCATGAGGATGACGAAGGCGAGCACGGGCAGGAGCTGGATGGCGGAGGCGGCGAAGAGCACCCCCCATTCCACGCCCTCGACCGCGCCGATCATCTCCGCAACGACCAGAGGCGCAGTCTTGGCCCTGGTGGTGGTGAAGATGAAAGCGAAGAGGAATTCGTTCCACGCGTAGACGATGACGAAGACCGCGACCGCGAGCATGCCCTGGGCCGCCAGCGGGAAGATCACTCGCCGGATGATCTGGAATTGCGAGGCGCCGTCGATCATCGCGGATTCGTCGAGCTCGCGCGGGATCTGGTCGATGAAGGTCCGCATCACGATCGTGCCGAGCGAGACGAAGAAGGTCGCGTAGAGCAGGATCAGGATGAAATGCGTGTCGTTGAGCTTGAGCCAGTTCACCACCGGGAATAGCGGCAGCGTGATCACGATCGGCGGTATCAACCTGATGAAGATCAGGAAGAAGGCGCTCGCTTGCAGCGTCCTGCTGGCATGGCGCGAGTAGGCGTAGCCGGCGAGCAGCGAGACCGAGACGGCGAGCACGGTGGCCCCCGTGGTCACGATGAAGCTGTTCCACAGCCCGGTGAAGAAGTCGCCCCAGCGGCTCCACAGCATGGCGTAGTTCGCCAGCGTCGGCTCGAACTTGAAGCGCGAGGCGGCCGAGAAGATGTCGCGGTCGGCCTTGAAGGACGACATCACGATCAATGTGATCGGCACCAGCGACCAGGCCGCGATGATGAGGACGCCGAGGAATTTCAACAGTGTGATGAGGGGGGAGCGCTTACGCATGCTTGCCGAACATCTCCCTGTAGAGCCCGCGCAGGTAAACCAGCGCGAGCAGGAGCGACGCGAGCACGAGCAGCCAGCCGGTGGCGGCTGCGGCGCCGAAGGAGTTGTACCGGAAGGCCTCGAGATAGAGGTAGACGGCCATCACCTCGGTGGTGCGGGCAGGCCCGCCGCCGGTCATCAGCCAGACCTCCGAGAACAGCCGGAAGGCGAAGATGTAGCGAAACAGCGCGGCGATCAGCAACGCTGGCATCAGCAGCGGCAATGTGATGCGGCGGAATGCCATCCAGCCCGAGGCGCCATCGATCGCGCCGGCCTCGTAGAGCTCGCCGGGGATGGCGAGGCGGGCGGCGTACAGGATGACGAAGCTGAAGGGCAGGTGCAGCCAGATCGAGAGGAGGCAGACCATCAGCAGGCCGTGGCTCGGATTCACCGACCATTCGATTGGCGGCAGGCCGATGGCGCCGAGAAGCTGGCTCATCATCCCGACATCGGGCTCGAACAGGTAGCGCCACATCACCACCGCCGAGACCTCGGAGACGGCATAGGGCGCGAGCACCACAGCCAGCATCAGCGCGCGCAAGGGGATGCCGGAGGCGAAGAACAGGGCCATTAGCAGGCCGAGTAGCAGCTCGACATGGACGACGACGGCAACGACGATCACCGTGTTGACCAGCGCCCGCCAGAAATAGAGGTCGCTCAGCACCTTGGCGTAGTTGGCGAGGCCGACGAAGGTGGCCGCCTGCCCGAAGGAGGACTGGTTCAGGCTGAGCCAGAACACATAGATCGCCGGCAGGAAGATGATGCCGCCGACCATCATCTGGACCGGCCAGACCAATGCGAAGGCGGTAAGGCGCGAGCGCTGCTGCATCGCTCAAGCGATCCGATGCCGCGCGAGCATGTCGCGGTCGATTTCGATACCCAGGCCCGGCCCCTGTGGAACGAGGAGCTGTCCGTCGACGAGCTGGCTGCCTTCGCCGACGACCGGATGCGTGAAGGAATCGCGCAGTGGGTTGGCGTATACCATGCACTCGAAGGTACGCAGCGTCTCGGCCGCCGCGGCCAGTTGAAGGCTGGCGGCGACGCAGATCGCACCGGACCAGCCGACATGGGGGGCATAGGCCGTGTTGAAACTCGCGGCGAGTTCAGCGATGCGCCAGGTCTCGGTGATGCCGCCCGAGCGCGAGACGTCGGGCTGGATCAGCCCGAGCGAGCGCTCCTGCAGCATCGCCAACGCCTCGGAGGCGACGTAGTCGCTCTCGCCGGCCGCAAGGCGGATCGGCAGGTGCTGGGCGAGGCGGCGATAGCCGGCACGGTCATGCGGTGCGATCGGCTCCTCGAAGAAACCATAGCCTAGATCTGCCAGCGCCCGCCCGACGACCAGCGCGTCGTCGACGTCATAGGCCCAGTTGGCATCGACATAGAGCGCGATCTCGTCGCCGGCGAGCTTGCGGATGAACTTGGCCCGCGCGATCGCGTCCTTGATGGGGTGGCCGAGCTTGACCTTGATCTCGCGGAACCCCGCCTTGAATGCAGCCGCCACCTCGCCCTCGACCGTGGCGTCGTCGAGCCAGTTGATCGAGGACGCATAGGCTGGAACGTGGGTTCGGCCCATGCCGCCGAGCAGCTTGTGGATCGGTACCCCCGCCGCTTTGCCGGCGATGTCCCAGAGCGCGATGTCGATGGCCGAGATGGCCTCGACGATCTGCCCGCCGGGCTGGCCCGAGAGCGCGCCGCGCATCAGCTTCCACAGGGCGCGCCGGTCGGCCGGGTCCTTGCCGATCAGGCGGGGGACGAACGCCTCCTCGATAAAGCGCGCATAGCCGGCTGCGCCGCGCCTGCACAGCCCCTCGCCGAAGCCCGTGAGGCCGTCGCTGGTCGTGACTTCGACGACGACGACCTCGATGGCGGGATAGTCGCCCTGCGAGGTGCGCTGGGCCTTGGCCAGCACGGCGCGCAGCGGATAGGCAACGATCTGCGAGATGCTGCGAGCCGGCATAACGATGCGTCCTCCCCAGGACGGTAACTTATCATATAGGCTGCACAGTTGCCAACTTGGCTGGCATCTGTCAATCATGTCCTTGGAGCTTGTGAATGACCGATCCCGCCGCGGCCCTTATCGAGGATGATCCGTTCGCCGACGTCGACGTCGTGCCGACGCGGCTCGGCGACGCCCTGATCCAGCGCATCACGCAGGCGATCCACGACGGCCGCCTCAAGCCCGGCGACGTGCTGCCCTCGGAGGCGCGCATGGCCGCCTCCTTCGGCGTCAGCAAGCCAATCGCGCGCGAAGCCATCCGCCAGCTCGCGGCCATGGGCGTCGTCCATATCCAGCAGGGCAAGCCGACGCGCGTGCAGGCGCTCGACGCCGCCCCTCTCGACCGCTTCTTCCGGTTTGCCGTACGCGGCAGCAAGACCGGCCTCACGGAGGCCGTCGAATTGCGCCGCGTGCTCGAGCCGCCAATCGCCCGTTACAGCGCCGAGCGTCGCTCCGAGGCCGATGTCGTCAAGCTGACCGAGATCCTGAAGCGGCTCGAGACCTCCTGGGGCGACGTGCCGCGCTGGATCGAGGCCGATCTCGACTTCCACGAGGCCATCGCCGCCTCGGCCGGCAACACCCTGCTCGACCTGCAGATCCGGGCGCTGCGCCCGTTGAACCGGGAGATCATGGAGCTGTTCAACTCGCGCAGCACCCGCAACACCGGTGACTGGCGCGAGACCTACGAGCGCCATGTTGAGGTCGTCGAGGCCATTCGCGCTGGTGACGGCGAATGGGCTGAGCGAGCCATGAGCAAGCATTTCGAAGCGGCTGAAGCCGCCATCGCGGAAATCGCGACAATCCGGGAGGAAGACAACAATGACAGCAGGGACAGGGCTGGATCGTAGGCAGGTCCTCGGAGGCTTCATCGGGCTGAGTTTCGTCGGGCTCGACAGCGTAGCCGCGCTGGCGCAGACGGCGCCGCTCAACCTCTTCGCGCATCGCGTCATGCAGACGGTCGCGAYGGGCGCGCAGGGCGGCGACATCACCAAGCTCTGGTGCGACAAGAACGGCACCACGGTGCAATGGACCACCTTCGACACCGGCCCCCTGCAGGAGCGCCTATTCCGCGAGGCTAGTCTGGGCGAGACCTCGGTCGATGTTGGGTTCCTGCTCAACACCCAAGCCGTGCCGCGCGCCGCGAGCCTGTTCGAACCGCTCGACGACTTCATGAAGCGCGACCCGCTCGATGACGCCCCCGACATCTTCCCGGGCCTGATGGAGGGCATGAAGGTCGGCGGCAAGCAGGTTGCCATCCCCTTCCGGCATGCCTCCTCCGGGCTGCACTACAACGAGGAACTGCTGGCCGAGAAGGGCTTCACCAAACCGCCGGCCACGATTGAGGAAATGGTCGAGATGGCCCGCGCCTGCACCTATCGCAGGGCCGACGGGACTGCCGTCGTCGGTCTGTGCATGCCCGGCGTGACCTACCCCAACGTCATCGACATCGCCCGCGCCTGGGATGGCGACTTCATCACGCCGAACTACAAATGCGTCGCCGACCAGCCGCCGATGTTGAACGCAATCAAGCTGCTGCGCGAGCTCTTCCAGGCCGGCGCCTTCCCGCGCAATTTCGCGACGCTCTCCACCGAGGACGTCAATGTCTGGATGCAGACCGGCCGGGCCGCGATGAGTCTGCAGAGCATGGGCCGCAACCGCATCTACAACGATCCACAGAAGTCGAAATTCCCCGGCAAGATCAAGACCATTGCCGTGCCCGCCTCGAAGGCGCTGGCCGGCAAGTACGATGCCGCCCCCGCCAAGGTCGAATTCTGGGGCCTCTGCATTCCCAAGAACTCCAAGCGCAAGGACCTGGCCTGGAGCTTCATCAAGGCGATGGCCTCGAAGCAGGCGACGCTTGGCGCAGCCCTCAACGGCAACGGCCCGGTCCGCGCCTCGACCTATGCCGACGCGAGCTTCGCCGCGACCGTGCCCTATGCCGCCGAGGAGCTGAAGGTGCTCAAGGTGGCGCGCATCCCGCTGCCGGCCTTCGACGAGGCGGCCCGCGCCGGCGACCTTTTCAAGGAGGAGGCCGAGGCCGCCGTGCTCGGCATGAAGACGCCGGAGGAGGCGATGGCCTCGCTGGTCAAGCGCGTCCAGCCGCTGCTTCCGGCTTAGGGGGGGTCCCATGACGAAGCTTTACCAGCCATCGCGCCGCGCGCTTCTTGCCGGGACCGCGCTCGCGCTGCCTGTTCTGGCCATGCCCGCCCTCGTTCGGGCGCAGGCCAAGTCGCTCAACATCATCAGCCACCGGGTCCACCGCAACGTCCTGACCGGCGAAGGCGGCAAGGGCGGCGACATCATCGGCGATTGGTCGAGAGCGACCGGCGCCGGCGTCAACTGGTCGACCTTCGACGTCGCGCCGTTGCATGAGCGCCTGCTGCGCGAGGCCAGCCTGGCCGAGACGAGCTTCGATCTCGGCTTCGTCGTCAACACCCTCGCCGTGCCCCGCGTGCTCAGCCTGATGGAGCCGCTGGATGCGCTCCAGAAGGCCGATCCGATCGAGGATTTCGCCGGAGTTGCGCCCGGCATGGTCAAGGCTCTGAGCGTCGGCGGTTCGATCCGCGGCATCCCGTTCCGCCATGCCACGACCGGGCTGCACGTCAACGAGGCCATCCTCGCGGAGCGCAAGCTCGCGGCGGCGCCGAAGACGATCGAGGAGATGATCGAGATCGCCAAGGCGGCGACATTCACCAACGCCGCCGGCGTGCCGGTCAGCGGCTTTGCGATGGAGGGCGTCAGCTACGTCAACATGGTGACGCTGTCGCTCGCCTGGGGCGCGCCGTTCATCAGCGAGGACCTCAAGGTCATTCCCAACGAGGCCGGCATGCTGAAGACCTTCGAGGTCTTCCGCGACCTCTACGCCGMACGCGCCCTGCCGCGCAATTTCGCAACTCTCAAGCAGGACGAGGTCATCACCCAGATGCAGGCCGGGCGGGCGGCGATGTGCCATTTCGCCTTCGGCCGGTACTTCGCCTTCAACGACCCGCAGAAGAGCCAGTTTCCCGGCAAGATCAGCGCGATCGCACCGCCGGCTTCGCGCGATCTCGGCACAGGGGCCATCGTTGGCACGACAGAGTTCTGGTCCTTCGTCGTCCCGAAGAACTCGCGCAACAAGGAGCTCGCCTGGTCGCTGGTCAAGGCGATGACCGCGAAGGAGGCGGTGATCCGGGGCGCCCTCAATGGCAACGGCCCGGTCCGGGCCGCCGCCTATGACGACCAGCGCGTCAAGGATGCGGTGCCCTACGCCGCCGCCGAGGCAAAGGTCCTGGCCGTTGCCCGCCCGCCGCTGCCCGCTTTCGACCGCGCCGTCGAGGCCGGCGATGCGCTCGCGCAGGCCGTCCAGGCGGTCGCCCTTGGCCAGGTCACGCCCGAGCAGGGCGTTGCCGATCTCATGCGCCGCGTCGAACCCATGGTGAAATCCTGATGGCTGCCACTTTGTCTCCCAACGCCAGAATCGGCTTCATCGGCATCGGCACGATGGGCCTGCCGATGGCGCTCAACGTACTGCGTGGCGGTTATCCGCTGACGGTCTTCGATCTCAGCGAGGCCGCGCTCGCCGAAGCGGAAAAGGCCGGCGCCCACCGCGCTGCGACCATCGCCGAACTCGTGCGCCAGAGCGACGTGGTCGTCACCATGCTGCCCGATGCTCCCGATGTCGAGGAGACGGCGCTGGGTCCTGGCGGCATCGAGGCGAATGCTGGCCCCGGCTTGATCTATGTCGACATGAGCACGATCGATCCGGTCACCAGCCGGCGCGTCGGTGCCCGCCTCGCGGCATGTGGCATCCGGATGATCGACAGCCCCGTGGCGCGTGGCGTTGAGAACGCCCGTGCCGGCACGCTCGCTCTGATGATCGGCGGCGATCTCGCCGTCTTCCAGGAGGTCGAGCCGCTGCTGCGCCGGATGGCCGACACGATCACCCATTGCGGCGAGCTCGGCAACGGCACCGCGATGAAGCTCGTCAACAACTTCCTCTCGGCCGGCATCGTCAGCGCCATCGCCGAGGCTATGACAATCGGCCTCAAGGCGGGCCTGCCGCTCGACCTCATGGTCAGGATCAGCGGCGGCACTGGCACCAACAACGCCTGGCTGCACAAGCTGATGCCGGGCAAGGCCTTTCTGGGTGATTTCTCGCCGGGCTTCATGTCGCGCCTGGCGCGCAAGGACCAGCGCCTCGCCACCAAGCTCGCTGAAGAGATCGGCGTGCCGCTTACGCTCGGCGCTGCGGTTCTCCAATTGCTCGACGAGACGACCGAGCAATACCCGCGCGACGACTTCACGAGCATCCTGCGCCTGGTCAGTGAGCGCGCCGGCGTCGAGATCCGCCTGAGCGAACAGACCGCCGCTGCCTGAAACCGAACGTTCCGAGGTAGACACCATGCACGCCATTTCCCGACGTACCCTGCTCACCGGAACCGCCGGCGCCGCTGCGCTCGCGGCCCTTCCATCCCTGGCCCAGGCCAAGACGGTGACCGCGCTCGGTCACCGGGTCCACCAGACCTGCGCCACCACCGGTCCCGGCGGCGACGCAACGGAGGCCTGGCGCAATCAGGCCGGCGCCGGCGTCAACTGGGTCACCTTCGGCGACAACAACGCCATCCATGAGCGGCTGTTGCGCGAGGTCACGCTGGGCGAGACCTCGATTGACGTCGGCTACCTGCTCAACGGCCGCGCGGTGCCGCGCAACCTCAGGCTCTTCGAGCCACTGGACGGGTTGATGAAGGAGGCGGCGCTGGAGGCACCGGAGGACTTCGCGCCCGGCCTGGTCGTGCCGCTGAAGCTGGACGGCGCCCTGCACGGCATCCCGGTCCGCCACGCCACCAACGCACTGATCTACAACGAGGCGCTGCTGGAAGAGCGTGGCGTCAAGCTGCCGACCACGTTCGAGGAGCTGATCGAGGCGGCGCGCAAGCTCACCTTCAAGCGCGATGACGGCACGCAGGTCTATGGCCTCGCCTTCACCGCCGCCTTCGCCTCGAACTTCCTGACGCTCGCCCGCTGCCTCGGCGGCGACTACATGACGCCGGACGGCAAGCTGGTCGCCGCCGAGCCCGGCATGGTCAAGGCGCTGACAGTGCTGGCCGAGCTCTACAAGGCCGGCGTGCTGCCGCGGAACTTCGCCACGGTGAACAATGAGGAGATCACCAGCTGGATGCAGCAGGGCCGTGCCGCGATCACGATCAACCCCTTCGCGCGGCTGGTGACCTATAACGACCCGAGCAAGGGCAAATATGGCGGGCGCTTCAAATCGCTGCTGCCGCCAATGGCCGCGGACCTCGCCGGCAAGGTCGCCTTCGCTCCGACGGTCGAGTTCTGGGCGCTGATGATCCCGAAGAACGCCAAACAGAAACCGCTGAGCTGGGAGTTGATCCGCGCCCTGTCGTCCAAGGCCGGCACAATGGCGATGGCCCTGAACGGCAACGGACCGACGCGGATCTCGACCTATGCCGAGCCGACGCTGAAGGCCGCGATGCCTTATGCGGCCGACGAGGCAGCGGCGTTGAAGGAGTCGCGCATCCATCTCCCGGCCTTCGACGAGCAGGCCCGCGCCCACGACATCTTCATCGAGGAGACGCAAGCCGCCGTGCTAGGCATCAAGCCGCCGCAGCAGGCGATGGACGACGCGGTCAAGCGCGTGAAGCCTCTTCTCGGCTGATGGCAGGGGCGCTTTCAGGACGTGTCGCGCTGGTCACCGGCGCGGCTCGCGGCATCGGACTTGCGATCGCGACGGCGCTCGCCGGTGCAGGCGCTCGCCTCGTGGTCCACGACCGCGACGACGAGGCGCTCGCGGTTGCCCGTCGGCTCGGCGATGGTGATGGCGATGTTAAGGCCGTATCGCTTATCGCTGATCTTGCCGAGCCCAATGCCGTTGAGCGAATGGTCGTTGAACTGAGAGCGCAAGCGCTCGCGCCCGACATTCTTGTGTTATGCGCCTCAACTGAAATCCGCCAGACGCTCGACAATTTGAGCGACGACGCTTTGACCATGCAGAGTGAGGTCAATCTGCACGCGACCGCACGCCTCTTGAAGGCCTTCCTGCCGGGCATGCGTGCCCAGAACTTTGGCCGTGTCATCGCAATTGGATCTGTCCAGGAGATGAGGGCGAACGACGATTGTCTCTACTACGCAGCCACCAAGGCCGCGCAGACAAACATAATTTTGAATTTGGCTCGCACCACGCGGGCTGCAGACGTTACCTTCAACGTCATCCAGCCCGGTGCCATCCGAACCGACCGCAATCGCGCGATATTCGCACAACAAGGCCGCGAAAAACAAGCCATCGCGCGTATTCCGCTCGGACGAATAGGCGTTCCAGAAGATTGCGTAGGTATTGCCCTTCTGCTCTGCTTGCCAGATGGAAATTATATCAATGGTGCGGAGATCGCAGTGGACGGAGGCATGCGACTTTAGATTTTTCGACTGCACTGACGATTCGTCATACCGTGATTTTCGACGAAGGTATCTTGCGCAGCGTTCTACTGATCTAATGTCTGCACCGACGGAGTTGCGGGTTAGATGCGGCCGCATCTCGGTACTGCCGGACCTGCTCGAAGAGTATGATCTGGCGTGCGAGGCGGCGGCCCATTGGTCGAAAATCTATTCGCAAGCGGGCCGCGTACGCGCGGAGGAATGCCGCGTGCTAGCCCTTGAGATCGAGCAGGAGATTGACGACGCGATGTGTGCGCAGGACTAGTCCCTAACCGCAGCCTTTTAGCAACGCCAACTCATCACGGGAAGCCGCGCTCAATCCGGTAGAGCCACCTGCACATTCCCCAAGAAAAGTGTGCGTCGTCTACCCGTGCCCGCGATAAAAAATAACGGCAGTTAGCTGCGGGGTAGTATTGCGGCCCTACAATTTCGTTGGGTGCCGCGAGGCCTCGAACGCTCGCAAAGCTTCTTCGAGGGCGATCCTCTCCCGCTCGTGCACCGACCCGGATTGATGGTTCGATCCGCTTTCAGCGTCCCTAAGCCGTCGCAGGTGCTCCCGCGCCGAAGCCGCTTCGGCACGAAGCTCTGGAGCTCGTCCCCTGCGGCCACACCGCAGCGACCCTGCCAGAGGCTGTTGATCCCGCATGTCTCGGGATGGTTGTGGTGCAGATGCCCTGGCTGACGCCGCAAGGGAAAATCAGCGCCTGCTGATTCTCCTGGCCTCTAAATCTGGGGCGCTGCTGGCGTAAGGCCGTGACGGCGCATGATCTCGACCATCTTGGCCCGGCCCGGTGGACCACCGGGTGCCGCGTTGGCCACTGCGAAGACCTCGCGGAAATACTCCGGTCCAATCGCGGCCGGCGTAATCACACACAGTGTCTTCGCGTCCTGGTTTCCATTGTTATCAAACCGATGAACGGCGCCTCGCGGAATGCACAGTGCCTGCCCTGGCCCAACATCGATCTGCTTCCCGTCGACCGTCCAGGTCAGGACACCGTCGATGCCATAGATCGTCTCTTCATAGTGGTCGTGGCTGTGCGCGGGAGCTGGTAATCGCTGAGACGCTGGGACCAGTAGTTCAAAGGCCGCAATGCTGCCGTTCGAATTGTCTCCGGTCAGCAGGAAATGGACCGCGAGCCCACTGGTCACAATGGCTTCGTCGGAAGGGTTGATGCAGGGACCTATGGCTGGCTGCGGCATTGCGAAATCTCATTTGGTAAACTACATTTACCATTTGATGGTAAACGCCATTTACCGAAAGTCAACGATCTATCTCAGAAGGCCTGCCGATGCGAACCGAGGACATGCTGATCGGCGCCTTGCTGCGCGTTCCAGCCCAGGCAATCCAGCGGCGGCTCATCAAGGAGCTCAACGCCGCTGGCTTTGACGAGTTGCGCCTGCCGCATATGGCGGTGTTGCAGTTTCCCGGTCCTCATCACGTTCGCCCGGCCACGCTCGCCGATCGAGCCGGCATGAGCAAGCAAGCCATCAACCAACTGCTCCGGAGTCTGGAGGGCTTCGGCTATATCGTCCGGTCGGATGTTCCGGGCGCCGGCAACGCCCGGGAGATCCGCTTTACCGAACGTGGACACGCCGCATTCTGGAAGATGGTCGACATATTGCGCGACATCGAGCGCGAGTGGAGCATCGAACTTGGGTCAGAGCGTTTCACCGAGCTCAAGGCGCTGCTGCTTCTCGTCTGGGATAGTCCATTGGCTCGCTAGCTCGGGGCGTTCTGATACCGTTCCCGATGACTGTGAATAGGCATCACATTTGACCCTGAATCGGTGTCCTGCGTGACCCGCGTATCTCGAATATTCTCTTATCGTTTCAGGAACCTGCCACCGATGATGGGCGTGTCTTGGGCGCCGATCGGGGGGCAAACGGCATGCCGCTTCACAGCTTGCGGAAGGCGGCACTGAAGGCGCTTCCAGCCTTCATCGAAGGAAGCCTGGATAGTCGGAGAACTTACGCGCTCTGCGTGGAAGATCGGGAAACCAGCGCGCTCCTCGAGGAGACCAGTGAAGCAAGCCGTTGAATTCGAATTGGCCTGCTGCGCGATGGCCTCCCGAAGGATGGCAATGTGCTCGAGATCGGTACTGCAGAGCTCGTAGGGAATGTTCCCCTCCGGTGAACGCGCTGTTCGTGGTGCCCCGAAAGGCGAAAGCCTTGCCACGGGCCGAGGCTCCGGCCGGCGTCAGCGAGATCCCATACCTTGCTGGGGGGTTCTGTTGCAAACTCTTCAGTTATGGAGGTTAGGGCATCACCTTCCAGCCATTGGCGGGAGGACATCAGATGTTCAAGGGCCGTCATTTCGACCGATCGGTGATCCTGCTGTGTGTTCGCTGGTATCTGGCCTACGGCCTGAGCCTGCGCGACCTGAAGGAGATGATGGCCGAGCGCGGCATCAGCATCGACCATTCCACGATCCACCGCTGAGTCGTCTACTTCTCGCCATTGCCGCTTGAGCGCTTCAACCGGCGCAAACGCGCCGTGACCGCCAAGTGGCATGCGGACGAGACGTACATCAAGGTCCGCGGACGGTGGATGTATCTTTATCGCGCCATCGACAGGGTTGGCGACACAGTCGAGTTCTGGTTCAGCGAGCATCGGGATCTGTCGGCGGCCAAGCGGTTCTTCCGCAGAGCGCTTGAACGCCACGGCCGGCCCGAGCGCATCGTCATTGACGGCAGCCAGACCAACCGGGAAGCCATCGCTTCTTGTGATGCGACAAGCCGTCTTCAAGATCGGTCACGCCGCCAGCTGAAGCCGATCCGAATCCGGCAAAGCCAATACCGGAACAATCGGATCGAGCAGGATCATCGGCGGATCAAACGGCGAATCCGATCGATGCTTGGCTTCAAATCATTCAAAAACGCCGCTGCAACCTTGGCCGGTATCGAGATGGTTCACATGATGCGCAAGCGACAGGCCAGATACGCCTACAATCCAAATCCGTCCATCGCAGCGCAGTTTGAGATTATCGCAGCGGCGTGAAAGGGCACGAACCACCAAATTCTATGGCGCCGCGGGAATTTGCAACAGAACCCTCAGCCGTGCTGGCCGAGGCCGTGAACACGATGATCTTCGTCTTTGGCGCGATCCTCGACTCGTCTTTCAGGGGCGGAACCTTGTGGCAACCGGGATGCTCGTCGCCGCAGCCAGCTTTTGCGCGGCGATGACCGCCTCCAGACGATTACGGGCATTCAGCTTTGCCATCAGGCCGGTCATGTGCGCCTTGATGGTCTTGGTGCTGAGCGAAAGCTCGCGGGCGATCTCGCTGTTCATCTTTCCGCAAAGCAGCAGTTTGACAATCTGCTCCTCCCGGACGCTGAGCCTGTTGCAGGCCGCCTTCTGTCGTTCGAGAGACTTGTCCTTCAAGGCGCAGATTAGTTTGCTCGCGAACGAGGGACTGACATAGACGTCGTTGCGTTGCGCGGCCTGAAGGGCTTGAATGAGGTCGTCTCCCGGGCCGCTCTTTAGGACGTAGCCCTTCGCCCCGGCATCAAGAGCCCTGATCGCATCATCCGTGCTGGCCGAGGCCGTGAACACAACGATCTTCATGGTGGGAGCGATCCTCAACGCGTCCGAGATCGCCCGATAGATATCCCCCGCCATGCCGGGATCGACGATCATGTCATCGGGCCGATGGCTCCTGGTGATCGACACCATATCGTCCGCGACATTCCCGGTCGCGGCGAGCGTAAAACCGCCCCATCGTTTCAGCAGGGCGGCGATCCCCTCCATCAGCACCGGGTGATCATCGACGATCGCGAGCGAACGATCCGGCATGGCTCCTCCCCCTCTCTACTTTACTGCTGCAAGTCGAATGAGATGGTCGCTCAGTCAAAACCCTTTGCGAGATGGTGGGGGCGCTCCATGTTGGAGCGGCCCTGGTCGGCTGCCGGATCCCCTCCCATTCGATGATTCGAACATGAGGTGCAGCGGTCGCCTCACCTCTCCTTGAAGATCCTGTTGGCGTGGTCTGCGAAGGGCTTTGTCAGGAACGAGAGCGCGGTTCGCTCTTCGGTGGTGATGAAGACTTCGACGGGCATTCCGGGCTGGAGCTTTCGGTCGCCGAGGGCGGCGACGAGATCGCCGTCGATCTGGATCTCGCCGGTGTAGAAATTGGCGCCGGTGGTGGGGTCGCGGGTGGTCGCCGGGGAGAGATGGCTGACGGTGCCC
>NZ_JBFTRC010000104.1:0-34817 GCF_056399325.1 Allobosea sp. 01N443 | reverse complement strand
AGCTGCGTCAGCGGCTTGACCAGGCTGCGCGCCATCCAGATGGATAGCATGCCGACAAACAGCGCCCCGCCGATCAGGTCCGCCGCGTTCCGCACGTAGCGCGCGCTCGCCAGATCGCCGGCGCGCTGCGTCACGATCAGCCAGGACCGATCCGAGAGGCGGACGCCGATCTCGATTTCCGATGCCACGAGCGGATAGTGCTCGACAGAATCCGCGGCGACATTGGTCATGAGCGCCGGCAGGCCGGACAAGAGAACGACACCGGTCCTGACCTGACTGAGCAGGTTGCCGTAGGGCGTGATGTTGACAACGACAGCATCCGCATCGACGCCCAGTTTCTTGCTGATCTGGGCCTGGAGCGTCGCGCTCGATGCAGGCGAAGGACCGCCCGGCGCTGCGGGTTGACCTTCACGGATGACGAAATCGAGCCACTCCTTCGATCTCAGCGAAGACAGCGCCAAATCACGCTGGCTGGCATCAGCCGCCGTCACGGTCCGTTGAGCATCGACTGTCGTATCGACAAGCCACTGCGTGTCGAACAACGCGAAATCCGAGGGTGGCACCAGCGCGCGAAGCGCTTCGCCCAGCAGTTGCGTCCCGATGAAGGTGAGGACCACAACAATGGCGATGCGGGGGGCAAAGCCCACCCGCGACCACAGCCTTACCCTCATGGCGTCGCTTCGGGCGCATCGGCAACCACGTCCGCAGTCATGACATATCCCTCGCTCCGCACGGTCTTGATGAGCAGTGGTTCCTGCGGATTGATCTCGATCTTGCGGCGCAGCCGGCTGATCTGGACGTCGATGCTGCGATCGAAGATCTGGCTTGCCCTGCCATGGGCCAGATCGAGCAGCTGATCACGGCTGAGAACACGCTGCGGATGCTCGACGAATGCCAGAAGCAGATCGAACTCGCCGCTGGTCAGGTCGGTCAGCACATTGTCGGGAGACAGGAAGACGCGGCGTTTCGCATCCAGAGTCCATCCCGCAAACCGAAAGTTCGACCGCACGTGATCGCGCGCAGCGGCGGGAGAGACGCCGGTCCGGCGCAGAACAGCCCGCACCCGCGCCAGAAGCTCCCGCGGGTTGAAAGGCTTCGTCACGTAATCGTCGGCACCGAGTTCGAGCCCGACGACCCGATCCGTATCGGATGTCATCGCCGTCAGCAGGATGATCGGGATGTTGCTCGTGGCACGGACGCGCCGGCAAAGGCTGAGCCCATCCTCTCCCGGCATCATGATATCGAGGACGATGAGGTCGAAGCGCCCTGCTTCCAGGGCTTCGAGCATCTGCGCCCCGGCCTGGGCCTGCGTCACACGCACCCCATGCTCACTCAGGAATCGCGCGAGGATCCTAAGTATCGTGGCGTCGTCATCGACGATGAGGAGATGAGGGCTGTTCGAGCGGGCCACGCGATGAAGCTCCGGCAGAGGAGTACCCTTGGCCTTCCACATGCCCTTTGGGCAAGCATCATTCTGCAACAGTCTGTTGCAAACCGAAATCCCGGCGACATCGCCCCGCGCGCCCGCGGCCCTAGAGATGAGCGTCTCGCGCACGCGTTTTGCGCCATTGGGGTTGATGAATGACGTCGTTGGAGGCGCTTCGGCGCATTTTGTCCGGCCGCGTGGCCCTGGCCGCATCTGCCCTGGCGCTCATCTGCACGACAGTTCCTGGTGATGCCCATGCGCAGAGTCTTTTCGATCGCATGCCAACGATCCCCGGCGATTGGACCATCACCCTGGGTGCTCAGGGCAGGTTTCTCCCCGAATTCGAAGGCGCTAGCCGCTTCCGCTTCGAACCCCTTCCGATCGTCTCCATCCGCCGGGCCGGCAAGGCTGCGCGCTTTCGCGCCCCTCTGGACGGTGCCGGTATTTCGCTGATCGACATCGGCGGCTTCCATGGCGGTCTTGTCGGCAAGTACAAGGGCGGTCGCGACGCTGGCGACTACCCCAGACATTTGCGCGGGCTCGGCGATGTCGACGCGACGATCGAAGCTGGCCTCTTCGCCGAGTTCTGGCCCCGGGATTGGTTCCGGACGCGAATCGAAACGCGCCGTGGTTTCGGCGGGCACAGGGGCTTCGTCGCCGATCTTTCCGCCGATGTCGTCGTTCCCGTCGGCGAACGCTGGACGCTGTCCGGCGGGCCGCGCCTCTCGCTGGCCGACAACAAGGCGACCGCACCGTATTTCGGCGTCGACGCCGCCCAATCGCTGGCTTCCGGGCTTCCCCTCTTCAATGCCAAGGGCGGGCTGCATTCGATCGGCGCCGGCCTGCAGGCGCGCTATCAACTGACGCCGCGATGGGAGGTCCGTGCCTATGTCGAATACGCCCGCCTCAGGGATGATGCGGCATCCAGCCCGCTGGTGACCCGCTATGGATCGCCGGACCAGACGACCGTCGGCCTCGGCGTGAGCTACTCGTTCGACATCAAACTCTGGTGAGGGGATGCCCCTTGGACAGGCGTGGCGAGGGCGCGGCGTATGTGAGGCAGATGGAAGCGCCGGCTCCGGCCGCTAAAGCGTAACGGAGGAAAAGGCATTTACGTTTGCAACGGGCGCAGGGTGGCTGGCAGTGATGATAGAACTGGCGAGCGCGCGAGTGTCGTGCAAATCTCCGGGACCTCGCGATCATACTGCCCCCATTGCAGGCATCTACCGTGCCGGTTCACGCTCCGAGACCAGACAAACCTAGTTTCGCGGGTCGGCGCAGGGGCGTTCTGCGCATTCTATTGCTGGTTGTTGCATCAGCAGCCATTGCAGGCTTGGCTCTGTCCTACAGCACGGTGCGCGACTACGGCTCATTTCGAGCGTCGATACTGACCGGAGCGCCAGGCGGCGCCTATCATTCGCTCGCTTCAGATCTGGCGCAGCTGGCCAGGCGCGACCGAGGGCATCTCGAGGTTATCCCGACGGCGGGTTCGATCGAGAACGCCAAACGCCTGATGGCAGACCAAAAGTCCTGCGCCGAGAAATTTGCCTTCGTTCAGGACGGCACTCCAGTGCCTGCCGAATCCGAACTGGAACTATTGGGGCGCCTGCCCGAGCCGGAGTCGCTGCTTTTTCTGACCCGGCGCGATCGGTCCTTCGGTAGCTTCTCCGACCTACGGGGCGCCTCCATCGGAATAGGCCCCGAGAATTCGGGAACGGCCTATCTCGTGCTCCAGCTGCTCGGCGATCCCGACCTGAAGAAGCTCGACATTCGAACGTCCTATCGCGAGCTCGAGGAGCAGGCTCAGCTTGTGGCGCAGGGCAATCTCGATATTGCCGCCTATGTCATGCGAAATGATGCCGAGTTCCTGCGGACGATCATCGGCCGCTATGATCTGGAAATCATCGAACTCCGAGATTTAAGAGGTTTGACCGACCGCTTTCCATGGCTGACTCTTGGGCGCGTGCCGGCTGGCCGATACGACTTGATGCGCCTGGCCCCTGCGACCGACAAAATGGTGCCGCAGGTCAATACGCTGGTCCTGGCCAACGCGTGCGCGAAGAGAGCTGACCGCATTGAATTGCTGGTGCTCCTGGCGGCTGCGCTTCCGACTTTCGTGCGCAGCAACCCGCCGACCTCGACGAGTTCGGCGACCGCGGTGCCGCTATCGTCCGAAGCGAGGCAGTTCTTTCTGACTGGCGAGCCGGAGTTCGTAGACCGCTATTTTCCATGGCTCGTGAACCTCATGTCGCCCGCCTATTGGATCTACCTCGTCATGGCCGTTACGGCCCTTTTCAACCTGCTGAAGGGCATCAGCCGCTTTCGTCTTTGGCGACTTGATTCCGCGCGCGAGAAGCTTGAGGCGGAAGCAAGGCTCGTGGCGGGGGAGGCCGTCAGCCATGCGCCAGCACTGCATCCCATCGCGAAGCCCGCCTTGCCGGATGCGGATGAACGTGAAGCGATCAAGGACATGCTGGAGCGCCTGGCCGGGCTGCGCGAGCGGTGTCAGCGATACGCCAACTCGTTCGCAACGCCGATGGGCGAGGAAATGTTCTATCGCTACCAGCAATTCCTGATCGACCGCACGACAGTCGAACTGAAGGCGCGTCTTGGAACGGGCTCATAACTCGTAGCTGCACCGATTCCCAACACGTGCGCCGACTATCGCCCCGACACGGCCCAGCCTCTCTCGTCTGGTCGATAAGATGACACGGCGCCGCTCGTTACAGACGTGCTTGAGACCGTGCACAAAACCGGCAGCAGGCCAGTTGTTGGATCAGAGAATGGCGGCACCACGTGTTCGATCAGGCGGCGCGACTTGGTGCCTTCTCAGACGGCATGCCATCTTTGATGGCGGCTTTGATTTGGTTCCGCAGTTCAGGCGTATCTTGATGCCCATGCACGGCAACGGCGTGCTGCACCGAGGCCTCCACCAGTTCGCTCTCATTGTCGGCGATGATCGTGACTGAGCAATTCATCTCGCTCGGGAATTCACGGCAGTCGATGAACTTGCGTCCCATAACGTCCTCCCCGATTGGGAGATCAAGCAACCTTCCATCACGTCGAATGGAAGCCCCCTACTTCACCCACAGTACGCTTACGCCCCGGGCCTGGCAAAAAGATCCGGCGCCCGACGATCGGATGTAGCTGAGATAATCGAAGCCTGCTGATGCGGGAGAATGTCGTTCGCCCCTGTGGGTCTCGATCCTACCAACCCGTTCGCCACTTCAGGCTAGCAGCCAAGGGCGTCACGTCCGACTGCTATGGACAACGGTTACAGAAATCTTGGAAAATCGTTTAAAATCAATATTTTATGATAATGGCTGGGGCGCCAGGATTCGAACCTGGGAATGGCGGTACCAAAAACCGCTGCCTTACCACTTGGCGACGCCCCAACGCGCTGCTGCGTTCTAGTGTGCGTCGCGCCTCTGCGCAACCGTCGACAAGCGCTTCTCACAGGTGGCTGCATCCGACGCAACAGATCCTTCGGCGAGGCTCTGGAGAAATCCACACAAGAGGTGCTTAGCCCTGTTGCGCTGCGGCGCGACGCTGGCTATAAGCCGGCCACCAGTTGATCGGAGTGTAGCGCAGTCTGGTAGCGCACCACGTTCGGGACGTGGGGGTCGCAGGTTCAAATCCTGCCACTCCGACCAAAATTTCCCGAGATATTTCAAGTAGTTACAAATCAAGCCCTTCGGGGCTTTTTTGTTGCCCGGACAGTTTCAGCGTGGCTTGATCCTCAGGTGGGCCTGTTTTGGCCCAATTAACGCATCCACGACTTCTCCCGGTACAGCGATGGTGTCGTGCGCGCCGCTCCTGTAGTCTCGCCCAAGGACAATGGGGCTCACTGTATGACGCGCTTTTCCCGAATCATCGGAATCATGAGCCTCGCCGTGCTGCTTTCCGGCTGCGACAAATGCGGGGAGCTGATGAAGCTCGATATCTTCGGCCAACCCGTGAAGACCTGCTCCGGCAATAATCCGCAAGGCTGAGCGCGGGCCCGTCTGCCTGACGCGAATCGGTGGACTATCGGGCAGGATCTTGTATGCGGCCCGATGCTTTCACCTTGTGCGGCTGCATCGGCCTTGCCGAAAACCGCAATCCACTTTTCGGGCCGACGCCTTCCCGGCTGGCGTCAAAGAAAAAGCCGGGGCAAAGCCCCGGCTCGTTCGTCTCTGTCGCTGCTGCAGGTCTCAGCCGCGGCGGCGCAGGAAGGACCAGCTTGCCCCGACCAGGCTCGCGGCCAGCGCCATCTTGAGCGCGTCGCCCAGCAGGAAGGGCTGCACGCCGAAGGCGAAGGCCTTGGCGAAGCCGACGCCGGTGGCACCGCTCGCCATTTGCGCCCCAAGAGCGAGCCACAGGCCGCCGAGGCCAAGGATCAGCGCTTCCGCGACAATGAATCCCGCGATCAGCCGGAACACCGAGGCGCCGCGCTCGGCCGCCCAGCCAGCGACAGCCGCCGCAAGCACGAAGCCGACCAGGAACCCGCCGGTCGGACCCGCGAGATAGAACAGCCCGGCCGCGACCGGCGGCGTGTTGGTGAAGACCGGCAGGCCGGCGAGGCCGTAGGCGATGTAGAGTGCGACAGTCGCGGCGCCGAGGCGCGAGCCATAGGCGGCACCGAGGCCGAGCACCGCCAGCGTCTGCAGGGTCATCGGCACCGGCCAGAACGGCACCTTGATCTTGGCCGCGAGGACGAGCAGCAGGCTGCCGGCCACGGCAAGGGCGACATTGCGCGCCAGCGCGGCGCGACGTCCGGAGATCTGGGGAAGGATCGCGTTGACCAGGGTCGGAGCGGAAAGGGGAAGCAGATCGGCCATGCGCTCTCATCCATTTTTCGAGGGCCGCGCTGCGCAGCCGGTTTTCCGTCTATAGAAAATGCTGCAATGCCCTACAAGGCGCGCGGCGGTGCGCGAAGCGGCAAGGCCGGGGCGCAACCTGCCCCCGTGACGCGACTGGACCAGGCGACGGAACCCGCATGAGCGAAGACATCGAATTCGATCGGAGCGCCACGGCTCCCTCCGGCGACGTGGTTGAACTGTCGCCGCTCGTCCGGCGCATCATCGCCGGAAATAGCGGGCCGATGACCTTTACCGGCACCTGCACCTATATCATCGGCCGGGGCACTGTGGCGGTGCTCGATCCTGGCCCCGACGACCCGGCTCATGTCGCGCGCGTCCTTGCCGCACTCGCTGACGAGAGCGTCAGCCATATCCTTGTCACACACACCCATCGCGATCATTCGCCCGCCGTTCCGGCACTGCAAGCGGCGACAGGCGCCATCGTCGCCGGCTGCCTGCCGCATCGCGCGGCGCGCGAACTGGCGCTTGGCGAGATCAATCCGCTCGATGCCGCGGCCGACCGCGATTATGCCCCCGATCTGCCGATGTATGACCGTGACACGGTCACGGGCCCCGGCTGGACGCTCTCGGCGGTCGAAACGCCGGGGCACACCGCCAATCACCTCGCTTTCGCGCTCGCGGAAGAGACAAGCCTGTTTTCAGGCGACCATGTCATGGCCTGGTCGACGAGCATCGTTGCCCCGCCCGACGGCTCGATGGCGTCCTACATGGCTTCGATCGAAAAACTGCGCGCGATGGAGCACGCCATCTACTGGCCTGGCCATGGCGGGCCGGTGAACGAACCGCAGCGCTTCCTGCGCGCGCTCGTACAGCACCGCCGGCTGCGCGAAGCCGCGATCCTCAACCGCCTCAGGGCTGGCGACGAGCGCATCGCGGAGATGGTGCCACCAATCTATCAGGGCTTGCCGGTCGCATTGCATGGCGCGGCCTCGCTCTCGATCCTCGCCCAACTCGAGGATCTGGTCCTCCACGGCACTGTCATCTGCGACGAGGCACTGCCGATGCTGGCGAGCCGATACAAGCTGGCCCGGACCTGATGCAGCGGCGTCGATTTCTTCGGATCGCATCACGCCGTCGCACATGACCTACCGTGCCTCGACCAGCAGCTCGACCTCTGCAGCAAAGGCGGCGATGCGGGCAGCATTTGCGCCGAGATCGTGGCTTCCGATCCGCGAAGCCGAGCGGATGTCGATGCGGCTGCCGTCGGCACGCGGTCGCACTCGGATCGTGATGTCCTCGGCAAGGCGCAGGATTCGGGTGCGCGCCACCGCCTCGATCCGCCCTGCCCCGCTGCGTCCGCCGGGGCGCGACGCTTCGAGCACCTGCCAGCCCAGTGCAGTGGCGGCCCGGCGCGCGATTGTGAACGCCGTTTCGGCCGGGACCTCCAGCACGATCGGCAGCGTCTTCGGATAGGCTTGGCGCTGGATGCGCCGCTCTCCAGCCGGTACGTCGGGCGGCACCAGGCCGTGGCGCACGGTCAACGCGGCCTGCGAGCGGCTGAAGGTCGGGGGATCATCGATATCGGTCGAGATATCGCTCAATCGCGGCAGCGTCAGCCATTTGAAGCCACCATAGAGCACTGGGGCAAGCATGATGAGCGCAAGCACGAAGGCCTGTGCCGCCATGCCGACCCCGCGATGCCCCACCTGCCAGATCCGCATGAAGGCGAGCACGGCCAGCAGCAACGCCAGCAGAACGAAGCCATAGGCACCGGCGATCGGCGCGAGTCCCTGCGCCGAAGGCTCGCCGAGCCGGGCGACGAGAATGGCCAGCAGCAGCACCGCGACGGAAAACCAGGCCAGCCGCCGGCTCCAGCGTGCGGCGCGCGAGACAGGTTCCTCGAAGACGATGCGACGATGCATGATGATTACGTGGCGGGGTCTGGCACCGAAGGCAAGCCTCGCGGCTCAGCCTGTCGGCAGGCGATAGTCCTTGAACTGCTCGCGCAGCGCGGTCTTCTGGATCTTGCCCGTAGCGGTATGCGGTATCGCCTCGACCAGGACGACATCGTCCGGCAGCCACCATTTTGCGATCTTGCCGGTCATATAGGCCAGCATCTCGTCGCGGCTCGGTGAACGGCCGGGTTTTGGAACGATGACCAGCAGCGGCCTCTCGTCCCATTTGGAATGGGCGACGCCAATCACCGCGGCCTCCGCCACATCGGGATGGCCGACCGCGAGATTTTCGAGATCGATGGACGATATCCACTCGCCGCCCGACTTGATCACATCCTTTGAGCGGTCGGTGATCTGGAGATACCCCGCGGCATCCAGCGTGCCGACATCGCCCGTATCGAAGAAACCGTGCTCGTCGAGGATCGCTTCATCCTCACGCCTGAAATAGGCGCCGGCGACGGACGGTCCGCGCACCTTCAGGCGCCCGAAGGTCTTGCCATCCCAGGGCAGGTCCTGGCCGGCATCGTCGGTGATGCGGAATTCGACGGTAAAGGGCGGATGCCCCTGCTTGACCTTGAGATCGTAGAGCGCATCGCCCTGCAGATGCCCATAGACCGGCTTGATCGAGCAGAACGAGCCGATCGGGCTCATTTCGGTCATGCCCCAGGCATGTGCGACCGTGACGCCATATTTGCGCTCGAATGCTTCCGTCATCGCCCGCGGGCAGGCTGAACCACCGATCACCACACGTTTCAGCGTCGAGAGGCGGGCGTTGGTCGCCTCCAGATGCTGCAGCAGGCCAAGCCAGACCGTCGGCACCGCAGCGGTGCAGGTCACGCCCTCGCCTTCCAGCAATTCGAGCAGCGATGCACCGTCGAGCTTCGCACCCGGCATGACCAGCTTGGCTCCGGTCATCGGCGCGGAATAGGCCAGCGACCAGCTATTGGCATGGAAGAGCGGCACGACCGGCAGCACGCTGTCGCGCGAGGACAACCCGATATAATCCGGCGCCGAGCAGGCCATGGCATGCAGCACGTTCGAGCGGTGCGAATAGAGCACCCCCTTCGGACCGCCGGTGGTGCCGGAGGTGTAGCAGAGCCCGGCGGCGGTGTTCTCGTCGAACTGCTTCCAGGCGAAATCATCATCGGCTTCAGTGAGCCACTCCTCGAAGGCGGCTGCTCCCTTCAGGCTGGTTTGCGGCATATGTGCCGCATCGGTCAGCACGATGTAGCGCTCGATGCTCGGCAGCCTGTCCTGGATCTGCTCGATCAGCGGCACGAAGGTCAGGTCGAGGAATAGCATCCTGTCCTCGGCATGGTTGATGATCCAGGCGATCTGCTCCGGGAACAGCCGCGGATTGACCGTATGCGTGATCGCGCCGATCCCGCTGATCCCGTACCAGAGTTCGAGATGCCGGTCGGTATTCCACGCCAGCGTCGCGACCCGGTCGCCGAGCCGCATCCCTTCCCGCTCGAGGCGCCTGGCCACCCGCAGGGCGCGGCGGCGGATATCGGCATAGGTCGTGCGCCGCAGCGAGCCGTCTTCCACCGCGCGGCTCACGACCTCGCGGGTGCCGTGCTGGACGGCGGCATGGTCGATGATCCGGTGCAGCAGCAGGGGCCAGTCCTGCATCAGGCCAAGCATAGCGTCTCTCCCCACGATCATTCTTGCTGTTGTTGGGAGCAGCATAGACAGGCTGCTCCCCGGCAGGGAAGCAGGAGTTGAGCCGGAGCGGGAATGAAGGGCTCGCCTGGAGCCACGCGATAGTTTAGGGCAGAACTGATAGACCCTGAGAGTTGGAACCGTGTCAGCGCCCGACGCCCTACGCACCGATCCAGACCGCGTCTGGTTCCGCTTCATGCGGTTGCACCAGCGCATGCTCGGCCAGATGACGGCGCGCATCCGTACGCTCGGGCTCTCGATCCCTCAATTCGATCTGCTCTCCACGCTGACCGAGCGCGAAGGCATCAGCCAAAGCGAGTTGGCCGAGCGGCTCTACGTCACCAAGGGCAACGTTTCCGGGCTCGTCGATCGCCTGGTGCAGGCCGGCCTCGTCGAGCGCCGGGCAATCGCGGGCGACCGGCGTTCCTATGCGATGCATCTGACGCCCGAGGGGCGCAGGCTGGCGGAAGCCGGCATCGCGGCGCAACGCAGCTATGTCGCGACCACGCTCGGCAAGCTGCCGGCCGGCGATCTCGCAGATCTCGACCGGCTCGTCCTGGCCTGGCGCGACCTCGCTCGCGCCGCGGACGCCGAATAGCGCCTTCATGTTCGCCGGGCTCGCCTTCGCTGGCGGCGGCAATCGCTGCTACTGGCAAGGTGGCTTCCATGAAACCGTGGCGCCACGCCTCGCGTTGTCACCGCGCCGGGTCGTCGGTGTCAGCGCCGGCGCCTTCGCGATGCTCTATACGGCACTCGGTCTCGGCCCGACCGTACGCGAGCAGGTCAGGCAAGCCTGTCTCGACCGAACATCCGAAATGGATTGGGCGGCCTTTCGCCGGGGTGGGCGGCTCTTCCCGGTCGGCGAGCTCTATCAGAGCCTCCTCACCCAGCTCTTCACGCCCGAGGCCCTCTCAACCCTGCGGCTGATGAGCGATTTCCGCATCGCGATCTCGCGCCCGCCACGCTTCTGGCCCCTGCCGATCGCCGCGATGCTGGGGATCGGCGCCTATCAGCTCGAAAAGCGCCTCCGCCGGCCGGTCCATCCCACCGCCGGGCGCCGCCTCGGTTTCGTGCCCGATCTTGTCCGGCTCGCCGATTGCGCAACCGCAGAGCAACTGGTCGCGGCCCTGATGGCGAGCGCTGCAGTGCCTCCCTTCATGCCGGCCGGGCTCGTCGGGCAGCGCGCTGCGCTCGACGGCGGGCTGGTCGACAGCGCCCCCGCCTGGGCGCTCGCCGATCTGGAACAGGCCGGCGAACGGACGCTGGTCCTGCTGACGCGCCCCTTCTCCGCGGTGCCGCAGGTGCCGGGCCGGACCTATGCGCGCCCGTCCCGGACCATTCCGGTCTCGCAATTCACGATCCGCGACTGGGAGGGGATCCGCTTCGCCTACGAACTCGGCATCAGTGACGGCGAGAGCTTCCTTCGGCGGATGGAAGTCGAAGCGCGAACCGGCTAGGCATGAGGCTGGTTCCTGCGAACTGGTTCTTGCCAACCGACCGGACGTACCGATGCCTGCGATCGATCTGACCGCCTCCGCGACCGACCTCCGCGAAGCCCTGCTCGCGCGCCGCTTCAGCGCAAGCGACCTGCTCGAGGCCAGCTTCGCCCGCATCGACTCGCTGAACCCATCGCTCAACGCCATCATTGCCCAGGACCGCGAGGCCGCGCGCGCCACGGCGGCAGAATCGGACAAGCGCCTCGCCGATGGCAGCGCCCGCCCGCTTGAAGGGCTGCCGATCACGATCAAGGACGCGTTCGACGTTGCCGGCCTGCCCTCCTCCGGCGGGCTACCCGCCTACAAGGAGCGCATTCCCACCGATGATGCCGCCCCCGTCGCTCGCCTGCGCGCTGCCGGCGCCGTCATTCTGGGCAAGAGCAACGTCCCGGTCTTCTCAGGCGATTTCCAGAGCTACAACCCCATTCACGGCGTCACCAACAATCCCTGGAATGCGGCCTTCTCACCCGGCGGCTCGTCCGGCGGAGCGGCAACCGCGGTCGCGACCGGCATGTCTGCTTTCGAGCTCGGCTCCGATCTCGGTGGCTCGGCGCGCTGGCCGGCCCATGCCTGCGGCGTCTACGGCCTGAAGACGAGCTGGGGGTTGATCTCGACCTGGGGCCACCTGCCGCCGCCGCCCGAGCGCCGCACACCGCGTAATGCCGACCTTTTGGTCGCCGGACCGATCACGCGCGCGCCCGAGGATCTTGCGCTCATCCTTCCGGTGCTGGCCGGCCCGCGCGATTCCCGAGTCGCGGGCGCCACACTCACCGCTCCTAGGCTGGAGGAGCCCCGCGGCCTGCGTGTCGCACTCTGGGCCGACGATGCTTTCGCTCCGACAGACCGGGAGGTCGGCGCAGCCGTGCATCGGGCCGCGGATCTGCTTGCCGCGCAGGGCGCGATCATCGACGAGACTGCGCGCCCAGCGATCCGCTTCTCCGAAGCCTTCGAGGTCTATGCGCTGCTCAACCATGCCGTCGTCGCCTATGGTCTGCCGCCCAAGGTCAGGGCGCGTATCCAGGCCATGGCATCGCGCTTCAGCACCAACGATCTCTCGCATCAATCGCTGCAAGCGCGCGGCGCGCGCATGACGCCGGGGCTCTATCAGCAGATCTCGCAGCGGCGCATGGCTCTGAAACGGCAATGGGCCCGCTTCTTCCAGTCCTATGACGTCGTGCTCTGCCCACCTGCCCCCGTTGCCGCGATCCCGCATGATCACACGCCGGATATTCACGCGAGGCGCCTTGTCGTGAACGGCGAGCCTCGCCCCTATCTCGATTTCCTGCTCTGGGCCTCGCTCGCGACTGGCGCAGACCTGCCTTCGCTGGTTGCGCCAATCTCGCAGTCGGACGCTGGTCTGCCGCTCGGCGTGCAGATCATTGCGGCGGCCGGCGAAGACCTGACGGCAGTCGCCGTCGGCGGCATGCTGGCAAGGGCGGGCGCAGGATATCGCGTTCCCCCCGGCTCGGCCGGACAATCCTGAGCAGGCGCAACCCGATACGCGCCAGAGTCTGCGTCGATCTGCGTGAAAATCGCTCAGTGCTTGCGCTGATCCCGGTCTATGCTCGCATAAAGGCCGCATAAAAACCTGGAGATTGCGCCATGCTATCCAACCTCGCCGTCCGCGACATCGAGACCCTGGTCCACCCATACACGAACCTGGCGACGCATCGCGAGACCGGCCCGCTGGTGCTGGAAAGCGGCAAGGGCGTCTTCGTCTATGACAGCGCCGGCAAGGAATACATCGAGGGCATGGCCGGGCTCTGGTGCACCGCGCTCGGCTACTCCAACCAGGAGCTGATCGACACGGCGACGGAGCAGATGAAGAAGCTGCCCTTCACGCATATCTTCGGCGGGCGCAGCCATGATCCGGCGATCGAGCTGGCGGAGAAGCTGAAGGAGATCGCACCGGTTCCGATCTCGAAGGTGTTCTACGGCGCCTCCGGCTCCGACGCCAACGACACCCAGGTGAAAATCGTCTGGTATATGAACAATGCCCTTGGCCGGCCGCAGAAGAAGAAGATCATCTCGCGGCTGAAGGGCTATCACGGCGTCACCGTGGCCTCAGCCTCGCTCACCGGCCTGCCCAACAATCATATCGATTTCGACCTGCCGCTGCCGGGCATCCTGCACACCTCCTGCCCGCATCATTATCGCTTCGCCGAGCCTGGCGAGAGCGAGCAGGATTACTCCTCGCGCCTCGCAGCCGAACTGGAGGAGATGATCCTGCGCGAAGGGCCGGACACGGTCGCCGCCTTCATTGCCGAGCCGGTAATGGGCGCCGGCGGCGCGATCACCCCGCCGGATGGCTATTTCGAGAAGATCAACGCCGTTCTCGCCAAATACGACATCCTGTTCATCTCGGATGAGGTCATCACCGGCTTCGGCCGCACCGGCAACATGTTCGGCACCACGACCTATGGCATGAACGTCGACACGATCTCGCTCGCCAAGCAGATCACCTCGGCCTATTTCCCGCTCAGCGCCGTGTTGATGAACGACAAGGTCTACGAGGTCCTCGTCGACCAGAGCCGCAAGATCGGCACCTTCGGCCACGGCAACACCTATGCCGGCCATCCCGTCGGTTGCGCGATCGCGGTCAAGACGCTGGAAATCTATCAGCGCGACAAGATCGTCGAGCACACCCGCAAGGTCTCCCCGACCTTCCTGCGGCGGCTGGAGAAGCTTGCCGAGCATCCGCTGGTCGGCGAAGCGCGCGGCGTCGGTCTGATCGGTGGCGTCGAGATCGTCAAGGACAAGGTGACCAAGGCCCCGTTCGAGACCAAGAAGGGCGTCGGCCCGAAATCGGTCTTCTTCGCGCAGGAAGAGGGCCTGATCACCCGCGCCATGGGCGACCGTGTCGCCTTCTGCCCGCCGCTCGTGATCACCGAGGCCRAGATCGAGGAGATGTTCGACCGCTACGAGCGGGCCCTGAACAAGACGCTCGCCTGGGTCAAGGCCGAAGGCTTGCTCGCGGCCTGAGCCTGCATGCTTAAGGGGAGATTAACCGAAGCGGCGACATGATTGCGATCGAGGCCGAAAAGCCACGAAGAAATCACGATCACGCCGCTTCGTCGTCCCGATCGGACGTCACCTTCCCTGTGTCKACGGCCAGGAACCGCCGGCACCGTGCAACAAGTAAAGTCAGGACCGATGCCTTCCGCCAACAAGCGTCAGACGACGCAACGCAGCGCGAGCTTCCATGATGCCTCGGCCAGAGAGGCCTACGCATCGCACTTCCGCCCGATCGCATTTCGCGCGATCGCCGCGGGAACGAGACGTGCCTCGCCTGCGTCGGACAGGACGGCAGAGAGGAAACCGGCTCATCTTGTGCCGGCCGTTCTCCGCAACGGTTTTGACGATTGACTTGACGACTGCCAGACTGACTTTCGAGACCCTCCATGATTGACCGGCGCAGAGTTCTCCAAACTCTCGCCGGTCTTYTTTTGGCCGGCTTCGGCACTGGCGGCTATGCCTATGCTTGGGAGCCAACCCATCAGCGGGTGACGCACTACCGCTTCACCCCGAATGGCTGGCCCCAGTCAGGCCGCCTCAAACTCGCAATCATCTCGGATCTGCACATTGGCGGGCCGCATATGCCGGTATCGCGTGTGCGCGATATCGTCGCGATGACCAACGAGCTGAATCCGGATCTCGTCCTGCTGCTCGGGGATTTCATTGCGAGCCGGACGCGCCGCGCCTCCGACCCTCCCTATGCCGAATGGGCTATGGCACTCGCCGCGCTCAAGGCGCCGAGCGGGGTCTACGCCGTACTCGGCAACCACGACTGGTGGCAGGACGAACCGACACAAAGGAACCGCAGCGGGCCGACACAAGCGGGCCTTGCGCTCGAAGCGGCCGGGATCACGGTTCTCGAGAATCGGGCGCTGCGCCTGGAGACCGCTGCAGGTCCGCTCTGGCTTGCCGGTCTCGGCGACCAGATCGCCTTCGTCAAACGGTTGCGCGGACAGAAGAATGGCGTCGACGATCTGCCCGGCACCCTCGCCCAGATCGCTGATGATGGCGCGCCCGTCATCATGCTGGCGCATGAGCCGGATGCCTTCGCCCGGATGCCGGCGCGGGTTGCTCTGACCTTGTCAGRCCATACCCATGGCGGACAGGTGAGGCTGTTCGGCTGGTCGCCGATCGTGCCGTCACGCTATGGCAATCGCTACGCCTATGGCCATGTCCGCGAGAACGGGCGCGATCTGGTGGTTTCTGCCGGCCTCGGCACCAGCAAACTGCCGCTCAGGTTCGGAATTCCGCCGGAGGTTGTGCTGGTGGAGCTAGGCTAGGGCATCGGACCGAAAAGTGGAATCCGGTTTTTGGAAAAAACCGATGCTTAAACAAAGAGCTAGATCGCCGCTCCTGCGTCCGAACGGACGCACGGCGATCTAGCGACTGCCGCCGCATGCTCGGATGCCCCGAGCATCTTGCTCCGCTCGATCTGAAATGCTGTCAGACCCTGGCCGGGCGAGGCCCGACCAGAACCGGCGGGGGCCGTCAGACCACCACCACCTTGGTGCCGACCGTGACCCGATTATAGAGGTCGATCACGTCGATATTGCGCATCCGGATGCAGCCGGAAGACGCCGAACGGCCAATGGTCTCGGGCTCGTTCGTGCCATGGATGCGGTAGAGCGTGTCCTTGCCGTTCTGGTAGAGATACAGAGCGCGCGCACCGAGCGGGTTGTCCGGACCGCCCTCCATGCCACCGGCGCGGGGCGCCAGATGCGGCCAGCGCTTGATCATCTCGGCCGGTGGGGTCCAGCGCGGCCACTCGGCCTTGCGCTGCATCGTGGCTTCACCCGTCCAGCCGAAGGCCTCGTCGCCGGTCGCGACGGCGTAGCGAATCGCCTTCTTGTTCGGCAGCACAAAGTAGAGAAACTTCTCGACCGTATCGACCTTGATACTGCCGGGCGGCAGACCGGTCGGGTCCGTGATCTCGTAGGGCAACTGCGTGATCTGGTGCTCGAATTTCGGCACCAACGCGATGTATTCTGCATCGCGCTCGGACAGTGCGGGAGCATTCACGCTCTTGTATTGGCACGCACCGAGAAGGGTCGACAGCGCCAGGGCAACGATTACGGTCTGTTTCATGCCTACCACCAGCGACGCCGCGAACGCGCCATTTATGATGAATGAAAAGTTAATATTCTATTCCCGCCCCGGGGGTTGGGGCGACGTCGAGCTACGCCGCTGCTCTATGCGGCAAACTGACATGGCGCAATGAAGTTCCAGCCGTGATGCGTGTTTCGTCGACTTCGGCCGCGACCGTGGTAATCGCGCAACGGCAGTGCAACATGACGCGCGGCGGCAGGCCCCGCAATGAGGGTGAGAACCAGTGACGACGCTTCTGATTACACACCCGGCGAGCCTCCGGCACCTGACTCCGCCCGGCCATCCCGAGCGCCCGGACCGCATCCGCGTCGTCGAGCAAACGCTCGAAGATGAACGATTCGCCCACCTGGCCCGGGTCGAGGCGCCGCGTGCCGACCTCGACCTCGTCACGCTTTGCCACCCGCGCCAATTCGTAGAGGCATTGATCGCCGCCTCGCCGGTCACGGGACTCGTCGAGATCGAAGCCGACACCACGATGTCGCCCGGCTCGCTGGAGGCCGCGCTGCGCGGCGTCGGCGCTGCCACCCACGCCGTGGACGAGGTGATGCAGGGCAAGGCCAGGAATGCCTTCTGCGCCACGCGCCCGCCCGGCCACCACGCCGAGAGCGTCAAGGCGATGGGTTTCTGCTTCTTCAATCAGGCTGCCATCGCCGCCCGCCACGCCCAGAAGGCGTATGGCGCGGAGCGCGTCGCGATCATCGACTGGGACGTGCATCACGGCAATGGCACGCAGGAGATCTTCTGGAACGACCCGAGCGTGCTTTACGCCTCAACCCATGAGATGCCGCTCTATCCCGGCACCGGCGCCRCCTCGGAACGTGGCGAACACGGCACGATCGTCAATGCCCCCCTGCGCGCGGGCGATGGTTCCGACACCTTCCGGGATGCGTTCGAGACCGCGGTATTGCCGCGTGTCGACGCCTTCCAGCCCGACCTCGTGATCATCTCGGCCGGCTTCGATGCGCATTGGCGCGACCCGCTCGCCAATATCAATCTGGTCGAGAGCGATTTCGCCTGGGCGACCCAGAAGCTGATGGCGATCGCCGATCGTCGCGCCGAGGGCCGCCTCGTCTCGATCCTGGAAGGCGGCTACGATCTCGAAGCCCTGTCGAAATCGACCGCAAGCCATGTCCTGGCACTGATGCGAGGCTAAAGCATCGGCCCGAAAAGTGGATTGCGGTTTTCGGGAAAGCCGATGCAAAGACAAGGGGTTAGATCATCGGACTGGATGCGATGTCCGGTCCGATGATCTAGCCGCCCTTGCAAGTCGCCCAGCGGCGACCCAATCCGGGCAGGGCAGGCATCCCCGGGGGCTGCGTTTCGTCGCGCTGATGGCGGAGCCGCTCACTCCAGCGGCTGCGTCTCCGCGATTTCGATGCCGAAGCCGCTCAGGCCCACGAAGGAGCGCGGCGATGACGCGAGGTTGACGATCGAGGCGACCCCGAGATCGCGCAGGATCTGGGCGCCGAGTCCGACCTCGCGCCATTGCTGCGAGCGCTGGGCGTCGGAACCCTCCTCGACGCTCTTGATCGGCACGCCGGCGGAGCCGTCGCGCAGATAGATCAGCACGCCGCGACCATCCTGCTGGAAGCGCCGGAGCGCGCACTGGATCGACTTCGCGCCGCCGAGCACATCCGCCACGACATTCGCACGATGCAGTCGCGCCGGGACCTTCTCGCCGTCACCGACCTTGCCCATGACGAAGGCAAAATGCTGGGTGTCTTCGAAGGGCGTGACATAGACATGGCCGGTCATCTCGCCGAACTCGGTCTTGACCGGGAAGGAATGCACCCGCTCGACGAGCTTCTCGCGCGCCTGGCGATAAGCGATCAGCTCGGCGACCGTGATCTGCTGCAGCCCGTGCGTCTTGGCGAAGGCGGTGATCTGCGCGCCCTTCATCACGGTGCCATCATCATTGGCGAGCTCGCAGATCACGCCGACCGGCGGCAGATTGGCGAGCTTGCAGAGATCCACCGCCGCTTCGGTATGGCCGGAGCGCATCAGAACACCGCCATCCTTGGCGATCAACGGAAACACGTGACCGGGCCGCACGAAATCCGTGGCGCCCATATTGCCATTGGCCAGCGCCCGCACGGTATTGTTGCGCTGCTCGGCCGAAATACCGGTGGTCAGCCCGTGCTTGACGTCGACCGTCACCGTGAAGGCCGTGCCGAGCGGTGCGTCGTTTGACGAGACCATCGGGTCGAGCCGGAGCCGCCGCGCCTCGTCAGCCGTCAGCGGCGCGCAGACGATGCCGCAGGTATTGCGGATAATGAAGGCCATCTTCTCCGGCGTGCAGAGCGAGGCCGCGATGATCAGATCGCCCTCGTTCTCGCGGTCATCGTCATCGGTGACGATAACGATCTCGCCGCGGGCGAAGGCTTCGATGGCCTGAGTGACGTTCTGCTGCATGACAGCCTCCCGCGGCCCTTGCAGGCCCAGAAAATCATTGGGGGTGACGGCACCGTTCGTGGCGGCGGCGATGCGCTCGGCACTTTCGCGCGAGATCCAGGCACTCTGATCGTTGCAGAGCGCCGACACGCTGGCCGGCGACAGGCCGACCTGCCGCGCGAAGGCGCTGCGAGCCATGCCATTCTGCCGGAGCCAAGTTTCGAGCTTCATGGCCGCAAGCTAATACGCCCCCGCTTCACTTGCAATGAAGCAGGGAATTAATTTCAGTAACACTGAAATTCACCGAGCAAAGGGCCAGCGCGGCTCGACCACGCCGACCTGGGCGCGATGGCGCAGGAACTGGTCGGCCAGCACGCAGGCGACCATTGCCTCCCCGACCGGCACGGCCCGGATGCCGACGCAGGGGTCATGGCGGCCCTTGGTGAACATATCCGCTTCCCCGCCGGTCCGCGTCACGGTCGCGCGCGTGGCGAGGATCGAGGATGTCGGCTTCACCGCGAAACGGGCGACAATCGGCTGCCCGGTCGAGATGCCACCCAGGATGCCGCCGGCGTGGTTGGAGAGAAAGAGCGGCTTTCCGTCATTGCCGGCCCGCATCTCGTCGGCATTCTCTTCGCCCGAGAGTTCGGCCGCAGCGAACCCCTCGCCGATTTCGACACCCTTGACGGCATTGATGCTCATCAGGGCCGAGGCCAGCTCGGCATCGAGCTTGCCGTAGATCGGCGCGCCCAGGCCGGCAGGAACGCCCTCGGCGACAATCTCCAGCACCGCGCCGATCGAGGATCCGGACTTGCGGATGCCATCGAGATATTCGGCGAAGAAGGCCGCCGCCTTGGCATCCGGGCAGAAGAACGGATTATTGCCGACCTCGTTCCAGTCCCAGTTGTTCCGGTCGATCTTGTGCGGCCCCATCTGCACCAGCGCACCGCGCACGATCATGCCTGGCACGACCTTGCGCGCAATCGCGCCGGCTGCGACCCGCATGGCCGTCTCGCACCGGAGACGATGCGGACCTGATCAGGCTCCTGGCGCTGCGTGGTGAAGCGCGACTGACCGGGCCGGCGGCGATCGAGTTCGAGCTGGATTTCGGCTTCGCTCAGCGGGATCAGAGGCGGGCAGCCATCGACGACGCAGCCGATCGCCGGCCCGTGGCTTTCCCCAAAGGTGGTGACGCGGAAGAGATGGCCGAAGGTGTTATGGGACATGGCAGCCTGACGGGTTTCGCTCCGGGCTCATAAGCCGGATCGCGCCCGCGCGAAACCCCGCTGCGCGCAAACCATGCCCCAACGCCCGCCGCGTCGCGTCCCGCGCTCCGCATCCCCGGCAATGCTGCGCGGCAGCGCAAGTCTTGACAGCCGCCCGATCCGGCGGCTTCTAGGCCCGATGAGACGCAGGCCTGTCACCCAGCCGCGCTCCTGGCGCCCCGGGAGTGTCATCATCGCGGGCGCCTAGCCCCGAACCTTCCGAAGAGGAGCGGGTTCGGGGGGAGTGGCCTCAGGTCGGCCACGACGCCTGCCACGGCGTGCCGTCTCGGACCTGGCACAGCAACCTATCCCGGACGAGGTTCGCGCAGACGGTTTCGCACCGCAAGGCGGCTTGTCCACGGTAGCCCGTCCCGCGCCTCGACATGATGGCCCCGGAGCCGGCGACCGGTCTTTCGCATTCGGAATGCCCAGACCATGTCGAGACAATCCGGCCCCGGCACGCCGGGGTCCGTCAGCCTCGCGCGCGCCCTTTCCAAGCTCGGCTATTGCTCACGCACCCAGGCCGAAGGCCTGATTCTCGGCAGGCGCGTCCGGGTCGATGGGCGTCTTGCCCTGAACCCGAGCCTGCGCCTGGATCTCGCGCGTGCCCGCATCATCGTCGATGGCGAAACGGTCTCGGCCGAACGCCGTGTCTATCTGATGGTCAACAAGCCCCGCGGCGCGCTCACGACCCGGACCGACCCCGAAGGCCGCGCCACGGTCTATTCCTGCCTGGACGGACTGGAGCTACCGTTCGTCGCCCCGGTCGGGCGGCTCGACAAGGCGAGTGAAGGGTTGCTGCTCATGAGCAACGACACGCGCTGGGCGCAGCGCATCCTGGACCCGGCCTCCGGCGTGGAGAAAACCTACCATGTCCAGATCGACACGGTGCCCGACACCGCCTTGATGGTGCGGCTGCGCGCCGGTGCCGTCGACGGCGACGAGGCGCTCTCGACCAAGGCGGCGACGCTCCTGCGCCATGGCCAAAGGAACGCCTGGATCGAAATGGTGATCGACGAGGGCCGCAACCGACAGATCCGGCGCATCGTCGAAGCGGCCGGCGCGCGGGTGCTGCGCCTGGTCCGTGTCGGCATCGGGGCCTTGCCGCTGGGCGAGTTGCCAAAGSGCGCGGTCCGCGCATTGCAGCCTGACGAGATCGCACTACCGCTCGATAATGCCTGCGTCGGCGCTCCGCGACCTTCGGCCGAGGGCCGCCTCGACGGGTAGAACCGCCGGTCAGCTTTGGCCCTAGTGCGCCGCCGCCTTGGCCGGCACCGCCGGCGCCCCCTCCCAGCGCGTATTCGCCGGCAGGTTCTCGCCCTTCATGATCACGGTCAGCAGGCCGATCTGCGCGTAGTCGCCGACATGGGTGTCGTAGAGCACCGTCGCTGCCGCGCCCACACAAACGCCCTTGCCGAGATGCACGCGGCCGACCTTCATGACCCTGTCCTCATAGAGGTGGGTCTGCAGGGCCGAATGCGCGTTGACCGTGCAGTAATCGCCGACCCTGATGCAGTCGAACTCGGTGATATCGGTCGAGTCGAGCCAGACGCCCTTGCCGTATTTCGCACCGAACAGCATCAGGAACCAGGGCAGGAAAGGCGTGCCGCGCAGATAGTCGAACAGCACCTTGCCGCCCAATCCCCAATAGAGCACGGCGACCGCCTCGGTGCGCATCGCCCAGAACGACCACATCGGCTTCATCACCGGCTTGTAGACGCCCATCAGCAGCCATTTCATCGCGGCGCAGATCAGCGCCTGCGTCACCGCGATCAGGATGGACACGCCCATGAAGCTGAGCGCGAGCCCGCCCCAGTCGCGATCGAAGATCTTCTGCTGCAGCACGAGATCGACCGCGATGGTGCCGAAAGTGATGAACAGCATCGCCGGGAATGAGGTGTGCAGCGCCTCGAAGCCCGCCCGCGCCAGCCTCTTCCCCAGCGACGGCTTGTAGGTCCAATCCGCCCCAAGGTCGACCTTCTGCCGCGTCGGCAGGCGGATCGGCGGCGAGCCGAACCAGGTATCGCCCGGCTGCATCTTCTCATTGGCAGGCGGCTTCGACTTGATGCCGATCAGCACCCGGTCGGGGATCACGGCGCCTGGCGCCACGACCGCATCATTGCCGATGAAGACCTGATCGCCGGTCTTCGTCATGTCGAGACGCATATAGCCGCGGCGCATGTCCTCGTCGCCGAAGACGACCTCGTCGGCGATGAAGTTGCCGGCCCCGATCGCCGTCAGATCGTAGCGACCCGACAGATTGGTCGAGATCTCCGCGCCCTTGCCGATGCTGGCGCCCATCAACCGATACCAGAAGCGCATATAGATCGTCGCGAACAGCGAGGAGAGTGTCTCCAGCGTCACCTCGGTCGCCAGCGCCACCGTCCATTTGCGGGCATAGAAGCCGGAATGGATCGACC
This sequence comes from Allobosea sp. 01N443, assembly GCF_056399325.1. Classification (NCBI taxonomy): domain Bacteria; kingdom Pseudomonadati; phylum Pseudomonadota; class Alphaproteobacteria; order Hyphomicrobiales; family Alloboseaceae; genus Allobosea; species Allobosea sp. 01N443. The sequence continues at coordinate 12,279 of NZ_JBFTRC010000104.1, read as the reverse complement.
ACGAGCCCGAGGTCACGCGCGGCAGGATCACCCAGCGCAGGCCGGCCATCAGCAGCACGGTGAAGGCGATGAGGCCCATCGCCGTCGGCCAGGTCAGGATCGGCAGATACCAGAGATAGCTGATATCGGACCATGTCGCGATCTGGTCGTCGATCCTGTCGAAGAGCCAGAAGGCCGGGAAGATCGGCAGCAAGCTGATCGGCGGCAGCACGATCAGCATGAACACGTAGAAAACCGTCATCGCGAAGCGACGGCGCATGCTCGCCTCGGCCTGCGGCGGCAACGCGTCGAGATCGACCATGCCGATCTTCCGGCCAGGCGTGCCGTCCCAGATTTCGGCCGCGCCGACCGTCGTACCGGACGGTATCGCCGTCAGATCGCCAATCTCGGCATGGTCGCCGGTGGTGCTGCCATGACCGAAGACCACGGAGGCGCCAGCGTTCACGTCCCGCCCGATCTTGATCCGGCCCAGGATCAGCTTGTCGCCGATGGCTTCGCCATTGGCGAAAGTGGTCTTCGAGCCGAAGGTCGTGTAGTCGCCGATCTCGATGAGATCGAGCGCACCGGCCTCGTAATCCGAGATGATGACGTCGCGGCCGACCTTGGCACCGAGCAGGCGCCAGTAGAAGCGCATCACCGGCGTACCCTGCAGCCATTTGATATGGACAAGGCCTGCAACGCGCGCGGCGAACCACCAGCGGAAATAATAGACGCCCCAGAGCGGATAGACGCCGGGCTTGGTCCGGCCGAGCACGATCCATTTCAAGGCGATCGAGATCAGGCCGGTGACGATGGTAATCGCGACATAGACGCCGAGCAGGGTGAAGACCTGCGCCGGCAGCGACAGGTCCTCGCCGGAAATCAGCAGATAGGTGACGAAAATTCCGAGCCACTGCGCCGTCGCCAGGCTGATGATGATCGGCAGCGCGGCGGCCTGCGCCAGCCCGCACAGGAAGCGGCGCCGAAAGGAGGGCGGAGTGAAAGAGAGATCCTCGGCCTCCGCGATCCCGCGCCCATCGAGCACCGCCGCCATGCCACGCAACGTACGGGCACCATAGACGTCCTGCAGCGTGATGCCGGCATAGGCAGGGGTTTCGCRCACGATCGAGATGAAGCGCGCGGCCAGCAGCGAATGACCACCGAGATCGACGAAGAAATCGGCCTCGAACGGCAGGCTCAACGCACCCAATACGCGCTTGGCCGCCTCTAGAAGGGCGGCCTCCGTCTCGTTGCGCGGCGGCTCCTGCTCGCCGGCTGCGGCCGGCGCCGTCAGCGGCGCAGCCCTCAGCATCTTGCGGTCGACCTTGCCCGAGACCATGCGCGGCAGCGAGCCGACAGCCTCGAAATGGGCAGGGACCATGTAGGGAGGCAGCTGTTCTCTCAGCGCAGCGCGCAGCACTCCCGCATCGACCGCGACGCCGGGCTCGCTGACCACGAAGGCGACGAGCCGTTCGATGCCGTCATCTTCGCGCAGCACGACCGCCGCCTGGTTCACCCCCGGCTCGTCTGCGAGCTTCGACTCGATCTCGCCGAGTTCGACCCGGAAGCCGCGGATCTTGATCTGGTCGTCGATACGGCCATGGAAGACGAAGTTGCCGGCCGCATCGAGGCTGACCGCATCACCGGATCGGTAGAGAATGGGGTCGTCGATCCCACCAAACGGATTGGCGATGAATTTCTCCGCCGTCAGTTCGGGGCGGCCGTGATAGCCCCGGGCAACGCCCGGGCCGCCGATCAGGAGTTCGCCCTGCTGGCCAGGCGGCAGCAATTGCAGCTCTTCGCTGACGACATAGGCGGTATAGTTGGGGATCGGCCGGCCGATGGTCACCACCTCGCCGGGTTTCACCTCGGTCGCGGTCGCCACCACGGTCGCCTCGGTCGGCCCGTAGGTGTTGAGGATGCGCCTTTCCGGCTTCGCCCATTTCTGCACGATCGAGGGCGGGAGCGCCTCGCCGCCGAGCAGGATGAGCCGCAGCGAAGGCACGTCGGAAGGCAGGATACCGAGCAGCGTCGGCACGGTGTCGATCACGGTGACGCCGGCACCGTTCAGGATTGCCGGCAGCTTCTCGGCATCGCCCATCATCTCGGGCGAAGCGACGAACAGCGTCGCGCCGACGAGATAGGGTGTCCAGATTTCCTCCATCGACAGGTCGAAGGCGACCGACGCGCCCTGGAAGACGATGTCGTCTGGCCCCATCCCGTAGAAGGCGTTCCCGGAGCGCAGGAAGTGGCAGATGTTGTGATGGCTGATGACGATCGCCTTCGGCGTCCCCGTCGAGCCCGAGGTATAGATCAGGTAGGCGGGATGATCCTTGCTCAGCCCGGCTGCGCGCGCCGGCAGGAGTGCGCCATCGTCACGCGCCACGAGATCGGCAGGCGACCAGACCGGACGCCCGATCGCGGCCGCCTTGCCCTGCCAGGCGGCGCAGGTCACGAGCCCCTTGGCCTCGGCATCGTTCAGGCAGGTCGCGATGCGATCGACAGGCGCCTCGGCATCGAACGGCACCCAGGCCGCGCCGCTGAGCGTGATCGCGATCTGCGCGACAAGGAGGTCGATGCCGCGCGGCATCCACAGGCCGACCATGCTGCCGGGGCCGACGCCCGACAGGACAAGGCCGCGCGCCTGACTGCGCGCCGCTGCCCAGACCTCGTCATAGCTGAGCCGGCGCTCGGCATCCGTCAGAGCCGGGTGTGCGCCGCGCGCGGCCACTGTCGCAGCGAAGATCTCGCCCAGAACCTCATCGCGGATCAGGTCAGGCCGCTTCTCGCCCGCGATCATGGCGAGCGGGGTGGCGCTCCGGGCGGTCTCGTCCGCCGACAGAATGCTGATGTCGTTCATGGTGCCCCGCTGCGGATCGGCCAGAGCAGCCCCGGCGGCACTCACCCCAAGGCGACCCTGCGGCGAACCGCACCTCTAAAACTGCCCCGGAAACCGTATCGTTCGATCCGGATTCCGGCTGCCTCCCCCCGGCCGAGCATGTCGCTGTTGTGTGCATCCCTGCTAGCACAACACTCCTTAAAGAGCACCCCTGAACCCACGATGAATGTCTGCGACCGAACCTCGCGCTAGACCCAGGAGACGCGTCCGTCCGAGACCATCAGGATCTTGCCCTGCCAGATATCGACCATGGCGGCTTCCCCCGGCGCGACCGCCCCGACAAGCGCGAGCACGGCGCGCGCCACACCGCCATGGCTCACCATCACCGTCTCGCCCGTCAGCCCTTCCAGCACCGGCCTGATCCGCTCGGCCAGCATCCGGTAGCTCTCGCCTTCAGGGGGAACGAAGCCCCATTTGTCGCGCTCGCGCGCCAGCGCCAGCTCGCGCTCGGACTTGCGGACCTCGCGCCAGGTGAACCCTTCCCAGGCGCCGAAGGTCAGCTCGCGCAGGCGCTCATCGATGCGGTAGCCCTTGGGCGGCAACCCCAGCCGGTAGCGCAGGATTTCCATGGTCTCGCGCGCCCGCTCCATGGGAGAGGCCACGAAATCGAGCCCCTCATAGCCCTGCACCAGGTTGCGCAGGCGCCCGGCGGCTTCGGCCGCCTGCTCGCGCCCGAGCTCGTTCAGCGGGATGTCCTTCGAACCCTGGAGACGACCCTCCCGGTTCCAGTCGGTTTCGCCGTGACGGACGAGGAAGAGGCGGTGAGAGATCGTGAGCGGCAGCATGCTCCGGCTCATGCACGCTCCGCGCCCGCAGGTCAAAGCGTCAGAGGGGCACAGGGGCATGCGTATTGGCCATGGCAACCTGTCATCGCTTTCTGATGGCAGAGCGCGAGTGCGCTGTGTATAGGCGGCTCTCCGCTTCGGATGGATCCATGTCCCCGGCTCTCACTTTGCCAGACGGTCGCAGGCTTGCCCTCGGCACGACGCCCCTGCTCATGGGCGTCGTCAATGTCACTCCCGATTCCTTCTCGGATGGCGGCATGCTGAAGAGCGCCGACGAGGCGATCGCTCATGCCGAAACGCTGATCGCGGAGGGCGCCGATATCGTCGATATCGGCGGCGAGTCGACCCGGCCAGGCCATGCAGAAGTCGATGCGGAGACCGAGCGTGCCCGGGTCATCCCGGTGATTTCGCGACTCGCCACCCGAACACGCATCCCGATCTCGATCGACAGCTACAAGGCCGAGGTCGCCGAAGCCGCGCTCGGCGCCGGCGCAGCGATCGTCAATGACGTCTGGGGCTGCCAGCGCGAGCCGGCCATTGCCGATGTCGCTGCCCGCTTCGGCGCCCCGATGATCCTGATGCACAACCGCGACAGCATCGATCCCGCGCTTGATATCCTCGACGACGTTCTGCGCTACCTCGAACGCTCCATCGCCATCGCCATCGCAGCCGGCGTGCCACGCGAGCAGATCGTGGTCGACCCGGGAATCGGCTTCGGCAAGACGCCGGCGCAGAACCTCGCGATGATCCGCGACCTCCGCCAGCTCGAACAGCTTGGCTGCGCCATCCTGCTCGGCGCCTCACGCAAGTCGACCATCGGTCTGATCACCGGCCAGAAGGTTCCGGCCGAGCGACTGGCCGGCACGCTGGCAGCCCATCTCTACGGCGTCTCGCAGGGCGCCTCGATCATCCGCGCGCATGACATTCGTCCACATGCCGACGCCTTCAAGGTCTGGACCGCCATCGGAGACGCGCCATGAGCGAGACAGGCAGCATCCTGATCGAGAAGCTCGACATCTATGCCTATCACGGCTGCTTCTCCGAGGAGGAACGGCTCGGCCAGCGCTTCACGCTCGATATTGCGCTGGCGACCAATATCCACGCCTCGGCCATCAGCGACGACCTCGCGGATACGGTCGATTACGGCAAGGTCGTCGCCGTGGTGAAACAGACCTTCACCACCCGCCGCTACAATTTGCTGGAAGCGGCAGCGCGCGCCGTGGCGCAGGCCATCCTGGCCGAGTTCCCGCCGGTCAGCCGTGTCTGGATCACCCTGCGCAAGCCCGCGCCGCCGATTCCGGCAACGCTGGCAGCTGTCGGCATCCGCCTGGACTTCCGGCGTGAAGACTGAGGCCGCTCTCTGCTTCGGCGGCAATCTCGGCGATCCGGTCATTGCCTTCGCCGCCGCGATCGAAGCCCTCGCGCGCCATCCTGCCGTGACCGTGCTGCGGATTTCGTCGGTCTATCGCACCGCGCCCTGGGGCAAGCTCGACCAGCCCGAATTCAAGAACATGGCCGTGATGATCGCAACCGATCTCGCGGCGGCCGACCTGCTCGCCTTCTGTCTGAGGATCGAGCGCGAGCAAGGCCGCGAGCGCAAGGAGCGCTGGGGGCCGCGCACGCTCGATATCGATCTTCTGACTTATGGCGAGGCTATCATCGACGAGCCGGGTCTTCAGGTTCCGCACCCGCGCATCGCCGAGCGCGCGTTCGTCCTGGCGCCGCTCGCGGAAATCGCGCCGACGCTGGTTATCGGCGGCAGGAGTGCGTCCGATCTGCGCGACGCTCTCGCGAGCGAGGAAGTCAGGCGCGACGATACGGAAACGGCGCGCCTGCGGAACGCCGGCGCCGGCTGAAGCCGGCGCTCCGGATCACTCGCCCTTGTCGAGCGTGATATCGGGGGCAGACGGCACCTTCATGCCGACCACGTGGTAGCCGGCATCAACATGCATGATCTCGCCGGTGATGCCGCGCGACATGTCGGAGACCAGGAAGACCGCGGTCTCGCCGACTTCCTCGATCGTCACGGTGCGACGGAGCGGTGAATTGTACTCGTTCCAGCGCAGGATATAGCGGAAATCGCCGATACCAGAGGCGGCGAGCGTCTTGATCGGCCCAGCCGAGATCGCGTTGACGCGGATCTTCGAGGGACCGAGATCGGCGGCGAGATACTGCACGCTCGATTCCAGCGCCGCCTTCGCCACGCCCATGACGTTGTAATGCGGCATCCATTTCTCGGCGCCGTAATAGGTCAGCGTCAGCATCGAGCCGCCATTGGTCATCAGCTTCTCGGCGCGCTGCGTGACGGCGGTGAAGGAATAGCAGGAGATCAGGAGCGACTTGGTGAAATTCGCTTCAGTCGTCTCGACATAGCGGCCGGTCAGCTCGTCCTTGTCGGAGAAGGCGATGCAGTGAACGACGAAATCGAGCTTGCCCCAGAGCTTCTCGACCTCGGCGAAGACGGCATCGATCGTCGCCGAGTCGGTGACGTCGCAATGGCCGACAACATGCCCGCCAAGTTCCTTCGCCAGGGGTTCGACGCGCTTCTTCAGCGCATCGCCCTGATAGGTGAAAGCCAGCTCCGCACCAGCATCGGCCGCAGCCTTGGCAATGCCCCAGGCAATCGAGCGATTGTTCGCGACGCCCATGATGAGGCCCCGCTTGCCCTTCAGGACATTGGCGGTGGAGGAGGCAGCGCTGGATTCGGGCATCGGGGACCTGCGAACTGGACGAAGCGGAAGGTCTCTTAGCCGAGCCAGCGCCTCAACGAAAGGCTCAGTTGCTCGCTTACTCGCTCCGCGCCTTCATCAGCGCCGTCAGTTCGGGATCCTTCTCCGGCATCTCGATGTCGATTGCGACGAAGAGATCGCCGTGATGACCCTTCTCGCCCTTCRGCCCTTTGCCGCGCAGGCGAAACTGCTTCGTCGTACCGGTCAGCGGTGGAATCTTCATCTCCACGGCTCCGGTGAGGGTCGGCACATGCAGTGGCCCGCCCAGCACGGCCGTCGCCAGCGGAACCGCCACGCGGGTACGCAGATCATGGCCCTCGATCGTGAAGCGCGGATCGGGCTTGACCTTGATCGTCATCAGCAGGTCGCCAGCCTCGCCCGAGAAGGGATCGGTCTGGCCAAGGCCGCGCAGCCGCATGACCTTGCCGTCCGCAACACCCTCGGGAATCGTGACCTCGACCTCGCGCCCATGCGGCAGCTTCACACGGCGGGTAGCGCCCGTGGCGGCCTCGGCAAGCGAGACGCTCAGCGAAAAGCTCTGCTCCGGCGGTTTCTGGGGCTCATGGCGAGCCCGGCCGCCGCCGCGGCGGGCCGCGTCACCGAAAAGCGAGCCGAAAATATCGGCAGGATCGAAGCCCTGATCGGCCCCGCCACGCCCGGAAGCTGCGCCGCCGCCATGGCCGAAATTGAACTCGAACCCGCCGGCACGCCCACCCCGACCGGCGCCCATGCCCTCAAAGCCCTGGAATTTCGGCTTGCCGTCGGCGTCGATCTCGCCGCGGTCGAACTGTTTGCGCTTGGTTTCGTCACCCACGATCTCATAGGCGCTGTTGAGCTCCGAGAAGCGGTCCTGCGCCTTGGGATCATCCTGATTGCGGTCGGGATGCAGGTCCTTGGCGCGACGGCGATAGGCTTTCTTGATTTCAGCTTCGCTGGCACCACGGGCGACGCCCAGGACCTGATACGGATCGCGCATGCATGAACCCCACTCTTCGACGAGACGCTGTTTCCCGCGCCCGATACGGCACGCCGGAACAGCTCCGCCCGCTATGTGGGGAGACTGTGGCGGGAATGCAACGTTTTCCTTCCCGGCGCGGCCGCAGGCCGGATCCGGCAGCCTATGCTAGCTGAACCCCTTCCAGGGTTGCGTTTCCTTGACTGCCCATTCTCCACCGGACGGACGGCAGGCCGTGCCCTGAAGCCGAACCGGGCTGGTCTGCGTCTGGACATTGGCGATGAAGGCACGACAAATCTCGTCCGAGCGCAGGAACGGCCCACCGACCGGCGTGAACGATCCCTTCATGCCGCTCTGCGGATTATCCCAGTTGACCGCTGCGCCATTGCCCTGGGGGTCGAGGGCCAGCGCCATCGCCCCATCGGCACGGCGCAGATCCTCGGGACCAAGCTCGGTGGAGAGGGCGCCAAGCACGCTCGGCTTCGTCGTGCCGCGCGCCGGCAGGGTCGAAGTCGTCGTCATCGCCACCTCGTCTTCGGACTTGCTCGACAGGCCGAGGATCGGAAAGGAGACCGAGCAGCCGGCGCTGGCAACGGCGAGCAGCAGCACGGTGGCGACAGCAGCCGGACGCATGGGCGCAGCGCGCCGATCGAGGCTTTGGTTCGCCGCCCGGGCTGGCCTATATAAACTCGCAGTCCAACACCAAATCACAGATTGCGCTCGCCCGACGCTTAACCAGAACTTGCCGAGGATTAGACACGTGGAACGGTTAACGCCGGGTGACTTCACCGAAGTCGATGAACCCTTCGCCCTGTTCGCGAGCTGGCTGGAGGAGGCCGCGCGCTCCGAGCCGAACGACCCCAACGGCATGGCACTCTCGACGGTCGATGCCGAGGGCCTGCCCAATGTCCGCATGGTCCTGCTGAAGGGGCACGATCGCGACGGCTTCGTCTTCTACACCAACACCCAAAGCCAGAAGGGCGAGGAGCTGCTCGGCCAGGGCAAGGCGGCCGCGTTGTTCCACTGGAAGAGCCTGCGCCGGCAAGTCCGTATTCGCGGACCCGTGTCGATCGTCAGCGACGCCGAGGCCGATGCGTATTTCCAGTCTCGCCCGCGCGACAGCCGCATCGGAGCCTGGGCCTCGCAGCAGTCGCGCCCGCTCGAGAGCCGCTTCGCGCTCGAGAAGGCCGTGGCGAGCTATGCCGCGAAATTCGGTCTCAGCACGATCCCGCGCCCGCCGCATTGGACTGGATTCCGCATCGACCCGGTCTATATCGAGTTCTGGCGCGACGGCGCCTTCCGCCTGCACGACCGTGTGGTCTTCCGCCGTGCCTCGGCCGCCGAGCCGTGGACGCGAACCCGCCTTTACCCCTGAGGATCTGACCGCATGGCCATGCCGAAATTCGACTTCCCCAAGACCGAGGCAGGCAAGCGCCCGGTCATGCTCCTGACCGGAGCGAGCCGCGGGATCGGCCACGCCACGGTGATGCAGTTCGCCATGGCAGGCTGGCGCATCCTGTCCTGCTCGCGCCAGGCCTTCTCGGATAAATGCCCCTGGCCCTCAGGCGCCGACGATCATGTCCAGATCGATCTCGGCGACCCCGAGGACACGATGCGTGGCATAGCCGAGATCAAGAAGCGGCTGGCGGCCGAGGGCGGCAAGCTCAATGCCCTGGTCAACAATGCCGGCATTTCTCCGAAGGGGCCGAAGGGCATGCGCCTGGGCGCTGCCACGACCTCCTTCAATGACTGGCACCAGGTCTTCCAGGTCAACTTCTTCGCGCCGATCATGCTGGCGCGCGGCCTGCTGGACGAGCTGACCGCCGCCAGGGGCACGATCGTCAACGTCACCTCGATCGCCGGCTCCCGCGTCCACCCCTTCGCCGGTGCCGCCTATGCCACCTCGAAGGCGGCGCTCGCCAGCCTGACGCGCGAGATGGCCGCCGATTTCGGCCCGCTCGGCATCCGGGTGAACTCGATTTCGCCCGGCGAGATCGACACTGCCATCCTCTCGCCCGGCACCGAGAAGATCGTCGCGACGCTGCCGCTCGGCCGGCTCGGCAAGACGGAGGAAGTCGCGAAGGCGATCCATTTCCTCTGCACCGACGCCTCGTCCTATGTCACGGGCGCCGAGTTGCACATCAATGGCGGGCAGCACGTGTGAAGAGCCAAGGCGGCCAGGTCATCCGTTTTCCGACGCAGGCCAAGGCGGCGCGCCCAACGCTTGCCGCGTCCCTCGCGGTCTTTCGCGACGGCAAGGTGCTGCTCGCAACCCGTACCAAGCCGCCGGCCGACCAGCTCTGGTCACTCCCCGGCGGCAAGGTCGAAGCAGGCGAGACGCTTGAAGCGGCCGCACTGCGCGAGCTCGAGGAGGAGGTCGGGGTCAAGGCCGCCATTCTCGGCTTCAACCGGCATGTCGAGATTTTCGGGCGTGATGCGGCAGGCTCGGTGACGCATCATTTCGTCATCGCCTCATTCGTCGGCGAATGGATTTCCGGCGAGCCGCAGCCCGGTCCTGAGGCAGGCGCCGTGATGTGGGCCGATCCGCTCAAACTCGGAGGCTTGGCGACGACGCGCGAACTCGGTGACGTGCTGCGAAACGCCCATGCCATCCTGCAGAGCGGCGGTCAGCGGCCGTGACCTGCACCCGCCTCGCGCTTCTACTCGCCGGGATAATGGCGGTTGCGCCGTTCGGTCACGCCATTGCACAGGGGCAACGCCAGCAATCGCCGCCGCCGCCGCCGACCCAGGCCACGCCGCCCCCCGAGGCGCCGCCTCCGCCCTACGAACCGCAACTGCTCGAACTCGCCGAGATCATGGGCTCGCTCGCCTATTTGCGGACCTTGTGCGGCGGCAAGGAAGCCGATGTCTGGCGTGAGCGCATGACTGCGCTGATCGAGGCCGAAGGACGCACGCCACAGCGGCGGGAACGGCTGATGAGTGCCTATAACGGCGGTTTCCGGGCTTATTCGGCGACCCACCGGAGCTGTTCTGGCGGCAGCCAGGAGGCCGCACGGCGACTCGCCGCCGAAGGCGACCGTCTGGCCCGGTCCCTCGCCGGCCGCTATGGCGGATAGGTCACATCGGGACGAAACTGTGTCTTTCTCAAAACTCGCGCGGTCAAATTAACCTTTCTTAAACACCGCGGTAGCGCCAGCCTCCCCTGATGCGTATGAATCTGAGGCAGTCGATCGCCCCGGCGCAGGCCTGATTCTCGGGTACGCGCCGGTCCTTTGTGACCAGCCGCAGAGTCCGTGCCTTCATGTCCATCCGTCCAGACGATCTGCAGCTCGATCCCATGCTCACCGACGAGCCGGGAGATGCACGCCGCGTCGCCTATGGCTATGTCGAGGACGCCTTCAACGAGGCGCAGCAGGACGGGCTCGACAGCGATGCGCTGGCCCACGCCGCTCTCTTCGCGGCCTTTCGCACGCTGGTCGAGACCTATGGCGAAGAAGCCACAGCTGTTTTCGCCGAAACCCTGGCGGAAAAGGTGCGCTGCGGCGCCTTCACGATGGGCACACGGCACTAGATCGCCGTGCGTCCGACCGGACGTATTGTGGCGGCCCATCTCTTTGCCCCGCATCGGATTTCTCCGAAAAGTGGATCCCACTGTCCGGTCTGATGCTCTGGTCTTGCCTAGGCGCCGCTAGCGGCCCGGCGGGCATTCTCTGCGCGAGCGAGCAATAATGTTCGCTCCTGTACATTCCTCGTCATCGCCGCCGCGCGCTCGAACTCGGCCTGCGCCTCGCCATGCCGATCGAGCTTGCCGAGCAGATCGGCCCGTACGCTCGGCAGCAGATGGTAGTTCTTCAGCGAGGGTTCCGAGGCCAGTCGTTCGACCGCGGCAAGCCCGGCTGCCGGCCCCTCGGCCATGCTGATCGCCACCGCCCGGTTGAGTTCGACGATCGGCGACGGGTTGATCGCGGCCAGCGCACCATAAAGCACGGCGATGCGGACCCAATCCGTCTCTTCCGCGGTGCGCGCTCGCGCATGGCAGGCGGCTAGCTCGGCCTGGAGCAGATAGGGACCGATAACGCCACCTGTCGCTCGCGCCCGCTTGATCGCCGCAAGGCCCCGGCCGATCAGAAGATGGTCCCAGCATGCGCGATTCTGGTCGAGCAGCAGGATCGGCTCGCCGCTCGGGCCGACCCTGGCCCTGAGGCGCGACGCCTGGATCTCCATCAGCGCTACGAGTCCATGGACCTCGGGCTCCAGCGGCGCGAGCTCGGCCAGGATGCGCCCCAGCCTGAGTGCTTCTTCGCACAGGGCCGGTCGGATCCAATCCTCACCGGCTGTTGCCGCATAGCCCTCGTTGAAGATCAGGTAGACGACCTCGAGCACCGACTCGAGTCTCTCGGCCAATTCCGCGCCATGCGGAACCTCGAAGGGCACTTTGGCGTCGGCAAGCGTCTTCTTCGCCCGCACGATCCGCTGCGCCATGGTTGGCTCAGGCACCAGGAAGGCCCGCGCGATCTCCTCGGTGGTGAGTCCACCGAGCAGTCGCAGCGTCAGTGCAAGCCGCGCCTCCGTCGAGAGAACCGGATGGCAGGCCGTGAAGACCAGCCGCAGCAGATCGTCGCCGACATCGTCATCGAGCGCGGCGTCGAGATCGGGCGTCGTCTCGGTTTCGAGTTGGTGGCCAAGCTCCTGATGCTTGCGGGCGAGAAGCTTGTCGCGGCGAAGGCCGTCGAGGGCGCGGTGCTTGCCCGCCTGCATCAGCCAGGCGCCCGGATTGCGCGGTACGCCGTCTTGCGGCCACTGCTTCAGAGCCGCGACCAGCGCATCCTGCGCCAGTTCCTCGGCGCGCCCGACATCACGGGTGATGCGCGTCAGCCCGGCGATCAGCTTGGGAGCCTCGATTCGCCAGACCGTTTCAATGGTACGGTGTGCATCGCTCGCCGACATGACGGCCGATACACACCATTTCGG
>NZ_JBFTRC010000103.1:0-20130 GCF_056399325.1 Allobosea sp. 01N443 | reverse complement strand
AGCCCGAGATGCGCTCCGAGGCGCCGATCAGCCTGACTATGCCCTTCTCGGCGTCGATGGCCCATTCGAAGCGCTCGCTCTTCGGCAGCTCGGCCACCGTGCGCGGATCGACCACCTGTTGCGAGAGTGGCGAATAGGTCCAGCCGGTCTTGCGGTTCGGCGTCATCCTGTCGAYCGCCACGATCAGCGCATCGCCCGGCTCTGCTCCCGCAACGGCGAACGGACCGGTCATCGGGTTGCCGCGCGGGGCCCRCTRCACGCCCTCATGGTCGATGCCGGCGGCATCGAGTGTCGTCGTCACGATCGTGTCGCCGCTGGCGACCGTGAGGACCGGGGGCAGCGTGGCCATGACATTGGAATAGGAATGCGGGACGAAACGATGAAGCGCCATAAATCTCACCTGCCAGTCTTGCGGGCGCTTCAGGGAGCAAGGGTCAGCCGTCGCGAAGCGTCCCGGCCGAATCCGTTGTGGATCTGGCCTTGCGTCACCGTAGTCGAAACATTTGTTGGCGCGCTAGCCGGCCGGGGACATGCGCGCGACGCATCCCGGCCTGGACGGGGCGCTTCCCGCGGATCAGGCTGGTGAGGCGGTCCTGACAGAGCCTTCGCCGGCCGCGCGCGGCTCAGCCGCCAAGCGCCTCCGCGACATCGTCAAAATTCCGCAGGCCGGTGCGCGGGGCATAGACCAGCACGGCCATGTTGCCGGGAGCATGCTCGTTCTTCCACATCTTGTGGTGGGCGAGCGGGATCTTCTCCCAGGGAAAGACCTCGGACATGCAGGGGTCGACGCGCCGGTCGAGCACGAACTGGTTGGCGGCGCTCGCCTGCTTGAGATGGGCGAAATGCGAGCCCTGCACGCGCTTCTGCCGCATCCAGACATAACGGGCGTCGAAGGTGATGTTGAAGCCCGAGGTGCCGGCGCAGAAGACGACCATCCCGCCGCGCTTGGCGACGAGGCAGGAGACCGGGAAGGTCGCCTCGCCGGGATGTTCGAAGACGATATCGACATCCTTCTTGCCGGTGATGTCCCAGATCGCCTTGCCGAACTTGCGAGCCTCCTTGGTCCATTCGGTATATTCGGGCGAATTGACCTTGGGCATCTGGCCCCAGCAATTGAACTCCTTGCGATTGATCACGCCTTTGGCGCCGAGGCCGAGCACGTAGTCGCGCTTGCTCTCGTCCGAAATCACGCCGATCGCGTTGGCGCCCGAAGCCGCACACAGCTGCACACCGAAGACGCCGAGCCCGCCCGACGCCCCCCAGATGAGCACGTTGTCGCCCGGCTTGATCGTATGCGGGGCGTGCCCGAAGAGCATGCGGTAGGCGGTCGCCAGGGTCAGCGTGTAGCAAGCCGACTCTTCCCAGGAGAGGTGCTTCGGCTTCTGCATCAGCTGGCGTGACTGCACCCGGCAGAACTGGGCGAAGGAGCCGTCCGGCGTCTCGTAGCCCCAGATGCGCTGGGAGGACGAGAACATCGGGTCGCCGCCATTGCACTCCTCGTCGTCGCCATCGTCCTGGTTGCAATGGACGATGACTTCGTCGCCGACCTTCCAGCGCTTCACCTTGGAACCAACGGCCCAGACGATGCCGGACGCATCGGAGCCGGCGATATGAAGCGATCCCTTGTGGACGTCGAAGGGCGAAATCGGCTGGCCGAGCCCGGCCCAGATGCCGTTATAGTTGACGCCGCCAGCCATCACGAGCAGCAGCACCTCCTCCTCGCCGATCGCCCAGGTCGGCACGACCTCGACCTGGAAGCTCTCCTGCGGCGGGCCATGGCGCTCGCGCCGGATGGTCCAGGCATACATGGTGGCGGGGACATGCCCGAGCGGCGGCAGCTCGTTCAGTTCGTAGAGATCCTTCAGCGGGCGGTGCGGAACAGGCTGCGGCTTGGACATGGCTCTCTCCCCTTGGTCTTCCTCGCCGCCTTGCGCCGCGAAAGGGCGGCCGACGGAGTTGAGGTGATCATGCGGCTCGATGCTGCGCTGCGCTATCCTCCTAAGGAATTATGTCGCACTGCAAAAAACAAGTCCGAATCCCGGCTTATGTTCCGATGGAACGCGAAGATCGTGCCTGAGAAGATTGCGCATCTCCGCCCAGGGCTCGTCGGGCGGCGGCCGATACGCTGCAGCCGAAGATCAGCTCCCCTTGCCTCATGTCCTTCGCTGTGAATTTTGAAACGATCTGCAGACGTTTTTTAACCTCACCAGCACGAGCCTGCATGACCAGCGGCCCAGCCGTGCTAATTTCAGCCCGCAAATACTTTGGAGCGATCGACCATGCGTCTATTGCTGCTACTGCTCGGCCTTCCTGACCTTCCACTGCCGGAATTCCTGGTCTTCCTTGGCTTCGCTGCCGGCTGCGCGCTGCTGCTGGGCTGGATTGCCGACGGCATCCTTGGGGAGCACGGCTTCGGCATCATTCCCAATGCCATCGTCCTCGTCGGCGGCGCCATTGTCGGCGCGATCCTGTGGCGAAGGCTCGGCTATGTGATCATTGCGAACCGGCAAATGGCCACCGCCATTGCCGCCACCACAGCCGGGATTCTGGCGCTCGTGGCGGGCGGGGTCGCCAAGCGGGTGATCTGAGGTCGCTTGCTTTCCTGCCGCATGGTCAAGACAATCGCCGGCATGGACAGTTCCCTCGAGATTCGCGGCAGGCGCGTGCTGCTATGCGCCGAAGACGGCCCGTTGCTCGCCAGCGAGCGCGACATCGGCGATTTCCTGGGTTCGGCCTGGGCCGAAGATGCAGATTTGGTCGTGATCCCGGTCGCGCGCCTGAGCGACGATTTCTTCAAGCTCAGCACGCGTCTCGCCGGCGAAGTCGCCCAGAAATTCGTCAATTACCGGATGCAGCTCGCGATCATCGGCGACCTCTCGCGCTGGAGCGCCGAGAGCAAGGCGCTACGCGATTTCGTTCGCGAGGCAAACCAGGGCCAGGCCCTGTGGTTCCTGGACGACCTGAACGCCCTGGAAGAGCGACTGGCCCCAGCCGAGCGCTGACGGGACCGGCCGCTAGACCGGCCGCGCCGCTGCGAGCATATAGTTCACATCCATGTCGCGCGACGCCGACCAGCGATCGGTGAAGGGGTTGTAGGCCACCCCGGTGCTTTCGCCGAGCTCCAGCCCATTGCGCGCGATTGCAGCCTCGAGTTCCGCCGGCGTGACGAATTTCTCCCAGTCATGCGTGCCGCGGGGCAGCCAGCGCAGGACATATTCGGCACCGACGATCGCCAGCGCATAGGATTTCAGCGTGCGGTTGAGCGTCGCCATCACCAAGAGGCCGCCGGGCTTCACCGCCGCGCAGCAGGCGCCGACGAAGGCCTCGACATCCGCGACATGCTCGACCACCTCCATGGCGAGCACGATGTCGAAGCGCCGCCCCTCGGCGACGAGGCTCTCGATCGTCGTCTCGCGATAGTCGATCGCAAGCCCGCTGCGTTCGGCATGGGCTCGGGCGACCGCGATATTGGTCGGAGCCGGATCGAGCCCCGTGACCTCGGCGCCGAGCCGCGCCAGGGGCTCCGACAGCACGCCGCCGCCGCAGCCGATATCGACCAGCGCCAGCCCCTCCAGCGATCGCAGCGATTTCGGATCGCGCCCGAAGCGTTCGCAGGCGAGATCCTTTACGAAACCGAGCCGCACCGGATTGAACTTGTGCAGCACGGCCATGGGACCCTTCGGGTCCCACCAGGTCCTGGCCATGGCATCGAAGCGCGCAACCTCGGCAGCATCGATCGTCGAGCCGGTTTGAGACGCTGCGGATGCCATGCGTAATTCCCCCTTTGTGCCAATCGGGCGCGGACCGCATTGACACTTGCGGTGCTGCCCGTCATCTACACCCGCCCTTCGCCCGGCGCGAGGGGGACCTTTCGTCCCGGCACGTCGCCGGGCGTTTCTAGAGAGCCCTTGGACCGCTATGGCCCGTCTGGTGATGAAATTCGGCGGGACCTCCGTCGCCACTGTCGAGCGTATCAAGAATGCCGCCCGCCACGTCAAACGCGAGTTCGACGCCGGCAACCAGGTCGCAGTCGTCGTCTCCGCCATGTCGGGCAAGACCAACGAACTCGTGGCCTGGTGCAAGGAAGCGGCACCGCTTTACGATCACGCGGAATATGACGCCGTGGTCGCATCCGGCGAGCAGGTCACCTCCGGCCTGATGGCAATCGTGCTCCAGTCCATGGGCCWGCCGGCGCGCTCCTGGCAGGGCTGGCAGATCCCGCTCTTCGGCTCGGACGCCCATGGCTCCGCCCGCATCGAGGGCGTCGACGGCGCCGGCATCCTCGCCGGCTTCGACCGCAATCGCGAGATCGCGGTCTGCTCCGGCTTCCAGGGCATGCACGCAACGACGAAACGCATCGTTACGCTCGGGCGCGGCGGCTCCGACACCAGCGCGGTCGCGCTTGCCGCCGGCCTCAAGGCCGATCGCTGCGACATCTACACCGATGTCGACGGCGTCTATACCACCGACCCGCGCGTCGTGCCGAAGGCCCGGCGCATGGACAAGGTCTCCTTCGAGGAGATGCTGGAAATGGCCTCGCTCGGCTCGAAGGTGCTGCAAGTGCGCTCGGTCGAGATCGCCATGGTCCAGCGCGTACCGACCTATGTGCGCTCCTCCTTCGACGACCCCGACAATCCCAATCCAGGCACCCTCATCTGCGACGAGGACGACATCGTGGAACAGCAGATCGTCACCGGCATCGCGTTTTCGCGCGACGAAGCCCAGATCACGCTCCGGCGTGTCGCCGACAAGCCGGGCGTGGCCGCGGCCATCTTCGGTCCGCTCGCTGATGCGAACATCAATGTCGACATGATCATCCAGGTCGTCTCGGACGACCAGGCGACCACCGACATCACCTTCACCGTCCCGACCGCCGATTACGAGCGCGCCAAGACGCTGCTCGAGAGCCGCCACGACAGCATCGCCTACCAGAGCCTGCAGGGCGCCACCGACGTGGTGAAGATCTCGGCCATCGGCGTCGGCATGCGCAGCCATGCCGGTGTAGCGGCCCGCGCCTTCCACGCGCTCGCCGAGAAGGGCATCAACATCCGCGCGATCACGACCTCCGAGATCAAGTTCTCGGTGCTGATCGACGCCGCCTATACCGAGCTCGCCGTGCGGACGCTGCACTCGCTCTATGGGCTGGATGCGGCCTGATCCTCAGCGCGTCACGACCGCGCGCAGCACAGCGCGCGGTTTGGAGCCCAGCTGATGCAACACGCGGCCGAAGCCGCCTAGCCGCGCGAGAACTGCAGCCGATGGGCGGTTGGCGTGGTGCGCAGACGCTGCCGGAAATGGTGGCGCAACGCCGCCGCGGAACCGAGCCCGGCGCGATAGGCGACCTCGTCGACCCCGAGCGTGGTCGTCTCCAGCAGATCGCAGGCATGGGCGACACGCTCGTTGAGGATCCACTCGCCCGGCGCGCTGCCAGTGGCCTCTGTGAAACGCCGGAAGAACGTGCGCTGGCTCATGCCGGCCCGGTCGCTGAGCCGCTGCAAGGTCAGGTCCTCGGCCAGCGACGAACGCATCCAGTCGAGCAATGGCGACAGGCGCGACCCGGTCTGCGGCGGTAGCGGGCGACGGACGAACTGTGCCTGGCCGCCGCTGCGATGCGGCGGCACGACCATGCTGCGCGCCACCAGGTTCGCAGCCTCGGGCCCATGGTCGCGGCGGACGATATGCAGGCAAAGGTCGATGCCGGCCGCGCTGCCGGCCGAGGTCAGGATGTCGCCCTCGTCGACATAGAGCACATCGGGCTCGAGGCGCACCGCGGGGTAGCGCTTCGCAAAATCAGCACCGTACTGCCAATGGGTCGTCGCCCTGCGCCCGGCCAACAGGTCGGCAGCCGCCAGCACATAGGCTCCGCCGCAGATCGAGACGACGCGGCTGCCGCCGCGATGCGCCGCGCGAAGCGCGCCCGCCAGCGGCTCCGGCACCGGCTCGGCCAGGCCGCGCCAGCCGGGAACGATGATGGTGCCCGCCCCCTGCAGCAGGTCGAGCCCGCCATCAGCCTCGACCGCAAGGCTGCCATGGGCGCGCAAACGCCCGGCCTCGCCGGCGGCGGTGCGGAATTCGTACCAGTTTTCCGGCAGCCCGGGCCGGCGCGAGCCGAACACCTCGGCGACAATGCCGTATTCGAAGGTGCAGAGCCGGTCATAGGCAACCGCGACGACGCGGTGCGGGGCCTGCGGAGATGCCTTTATGCGCTTTGGCATGATTTTTACGATAGTCGTCTATCTCGCCACTTACCAGCACCGCTTTGGGCGCGCATGGTCCGGCCCGTGATCGCGAGGTGCCGGGCATGGTGATGCGAGTCGAGATGGTCAGGGACAAGCGGAGCAGCCGAACGATGTTGCTGGCGGTCGGCCTCGTGCTGTCCTCCAGCCTGCTCTATGTCCTGGGCTACTCCCTGTCGAAGACCCTGGTCTCCTCCTACGGATTGAGCGCGCTGCAGGTGACCTTCCTGCGCTGTCTTCTGGTCCTGGCGGGAAGCCTCGTCCTGCTGGCCTGGCCAAGGAGCGGCGTCACGCGGGCGCGGTTGCTGCACCCGCCGCGCGCATGGGAACAGCGCGCCGCGGCTGCCGCGCTGGTCGCCTCGAACGTGCTGGCGATCGTCGCCTATAGCCTCATGCCGGTCACGGCAGCCTCGGCGCTTGGATTCACGGCGCCGCTTTTGCTCACTGCACTGGGCGGGCTCTTGCTCGGCGAGCGCGTCTCGCTCGGACGTTGGCTCGGTGCTGCGAGCGGCTTTGCCGGCATGCTGCTGATCGTCAGGCCGAGCGAAGGCGGAGCCTGGCCAGGTATCCTCGCCTCGATTGGCGCGGCCGCCAGCTACGCGCTGTATCAGATCCTGGTGCGCCGGCTGCGCGATGTCGCGAACAGCCTCGATACCGCCATGCAGGTCGCGGTTGTCGGTTTCGCGCTGCTCGCGGCAACGATGCTCTGGTTCTGGCATCAGGTCAGCGCGGAGGCCTTCGCCCTCGTTCTGCTCTTCACGGTGATCCAGACGGCTGCCCTCGCCTGTATCGCTGGCGCGCTCCGGCGCGGCGAAGCCTCCGGACTCGCACCCTGGCAATTCTCCGGCCTGCTCTGGGCGATGCTGATCGACACCCTCCTATTCACGACCCTGCCTTCCCCCGTCTCGCTCCTCGGCGGCGGCCTGATCATCGCGGGAGGCTTGCTGGCACAGGGCAGGGAACGGAGGACGGCCTGAGGCGGCGATCAGCTACCAGCCCAGCTACGCCGCCTGCCTATAGGCGGCGGCGACCTCCCGCATCCAGGCGCAGAACGCGGCAACCCTGGGCCGCACCCGGCCTGTATCGGGGAAGACGAGAAAATAGGCGAAATCCTCGAGCAGCGCGACATTCGCGAGCTGGACGAGCCGCCCCTCCGCGATGTCGGTTTCGATCATCGCCGCCGGCAGCAATCCTGCGCCCTGACCGGAAAGCACCGCTTTCAGCATCAGGCCTGAATCGTCGAAGGACGGCCCGCGCGGCGCACTGAATTCCTCGATGCCCTGCGCCTGGAACCAGCGCTGCCAGGCCTTGCGCTCGCTGTCATGGACCTGCGGCCAGCGCGCCAGGCCAGCCGCATCCTTCGGCCTGCCAAGGGATGCGAGCAGGGCCGGAGCCGCGACGGGAACGACCTCGACCGCAACCAGAAGCTCGCTGCGCAATCCCGGATAATGGCCGAAGCCATGCCGGACCGCGACATCGACCCCGTCGCGGACGAAATCGACCAGAGCAGTACCGGTCACGACCCGCAGATCGATATCGGGATGGGCGTCGTGGAACTGCTTGAGGCGTGGCACCAGCCAGGCGCTCGCGAAGAATGGCGTCGTGCTGATCGTCAGCGGGCCCGTGCCGGGATCGGCGACAATGCGCCTTGATGCCTCGGCGATCTGCCGGAAGGCGTTGCGCACCGGCGGCATCAGGCTCTGCCCGGCGGGCGTGAGGGCCATGCCGCGATTGATCCTCCGGAAGAGCTGCGTGCCGAAATGAAGCTCCAGGGCCTTGAGCATCTGGCTGACCGCGCCCGGCGTCACGCAGAGCTCATCGGCGGCCTCCTTCACGGAGAGATGCCGAGCCGTGGCCTCGAAGGCGCGCAGAGCATTCAGCGGTGGCAGCCGATCGGGTTTCATTTAGTTTTTCTAACTTGTTTTTGCAGGATTGCTAGTTTGCCCCCAGCCCGGTCATTCGTCAAACTAGCTACAACTGATCACTTCATTGCAGCGGATCGCCCGCTCCCTTGAAGTGATCAGCAAGAGAAAAACTCAATCATTGATTTATCCATTCGAGCCGGAGCCATGCATGCCTAGCCTCCCCGACGCGACGCATTACCTCTCATTGTCGGAGCTCGCGGCGCGCATCCAGACGCGCGACATCTCGCCCGTGGCAGTGACGCGGTCGCAGCTCGAGCGCATCGAACGCCTGGACACGGAGCTTCACAGCTTTGCCGGCGTGATGGCCGATACCGCGCTGGCCGAGGCAGAGGCCGCGGAGGCAGAGATCGCGGCCGCGCGCTATCGCGGAYCGCTGCATGGCGTGCCGATTGCCGTGAAGGACCTGTTCTGGACGCGAGGCTTTCCGACGGCCGGTGGGATGCTGATCCACAAGCAGCACAGGCCGCGGGAGGATGCGACGGTTGTGCGCCGCCTGCGGGAAGCGGGAGCCGTGGTGCTGGGCAAGCTGCAGATGACGGAAGGGGCCTATTCCGACCACCACCCCATGGTGACGCCGCCCCGTAACCCCTGGAATGCCGCGTACTGGACCGGAATCTCGTCGAGCGGCTCGGCTGCGGCGACGGCGGCCGGCCTGTGCTACGGCTCGCTCGGCTCAGATACCGGAGGGTCGATCCGCTGGCCCTGCGCCGCGACCGGCCTGACTGGGCTGAAACCGAGCTGGGGCCGCGTCAGCCGTCACGGCGTATTCGAGCTGGCCGCAACGCTGGACCATGTCGGGCCGATGGCGCGCGATGCCAGGGATGTCGCCGCGATCCTGCACGTCATCGCCGGTGCCGATCCCGCGGATCCGACCGCGCTCGGCGCGCCGGTTCCCGACTATCGCGCAGCGACCTGGCAAGGCGTCGGCGGCGTACGGATCGGCATCGATCCAGCCTGGAACAGCGAAGGGGTCGATGCGACGACGCAAATGGCTCTGAACGAGGCCATCGCAACCTATCGCGCGCTCGGAGCCGAGATCATCGAGGTCCGCTTTCCGGATGTGAAGCAGATCGTCGCCGATTGGGCACCGAACTGCGCAGTGGAAGCCGCCATCGCTCATGAAGCGACCTATCCCGCGTGCAAGGACGAATACGGCCCGGTTCTCGCCTCGGTCATCGAGACGGGCCGCGCGCTGTCGGGCCTCGACTATCAGCGCCTCCTGCTGCGACGCATGGCCTTTCGTGGACGCATCGCCGCCCTGTTCGGCACAATCGATCTGCTGCTGACCCCGGTTCAGCCTTTCGCGCCGCTGACGCTCGCGACGATCAGTACATTGGGAGAGCAGCCCGGGCTGATCGCCGACCTGCAGCGCTATACCTGCCCCTTCAACATGACCGGCAACCCGACGCTCACATTGCCCGGCGGCTTCTGCGAGGGAATGCCTATCGGGCTCCAGCTCGTTGCAGCGCAACTGGGCGAGGACATGCTGATCCGTGCCGGCACAGCCTTCCAGGCAGAGACCACATGGCACCGCCAGCACCCAACCCTTTGAGGAGCCTTGCGATGAGCACCAATCCGGCGCGTCCCGCCTCCCCGATCTTCCATGGCTGGCTTGTGGTCGCGGCGGCGTTTGCGGTCACCTTCGTCGGTTTCGGCAGCGCCTATACCTTCAGCGCCTTCGTCGAATCCCTGCAGGCGGATTTTTCCGCCTCCCGCGCTTCGGTTTCCCTGGTCTTCTCCCTCGCCGGCTTTCTCTATTTCGGCTTCGGACTGATCAGCGGCCCGCTTGCGGACCGCTGGGGAGCCCGTAGGCTTGTCTTCCTCGGCATGCTCCTCACCGGGCTTGGCATGGCCGCGGCGGGAGCGGCGCGGAGCCTGACCGAGATCTACCTGGCCTATGGCCTTGGCGTCGGGCTCGGCATCGGCTGCTCCTATGTTCCAGCGCTGGGCGCGGTGCAGCGCTGGTTCGTCAAGCGCCGCGGCTTCGCATCGGGTCTCGCGGTCAGCGGCATCGGTGTCGGCACGCTCGTGATGCCGCCGCTCGCCTCGCTCCTGATCGAGCAGATCGGCTGGCGGAACGCCTATTTCACGCTTGGCGGGCTCGCGGCGATCATTGGTGCAGCGATGGYGCTCCTGATCGAAAGCGATCCGCGCCAACGCGGGCTGCTGCCGGACGGGGACGCCCTGCCCCCAGGCGGCATCACGGCACAGGCGACCGGCATGTCGATTCGCGAGGCGGTGTGGTCGCGCCCCTTCATCAGGCTCTACGCAGCCTGCCTGATCGGCTCGTTCGGGGCCTTCGTCCCCTTCGTCCACCTCGTGCCCTACGCGCTAGATCGCGGCGTCCCGCAGGGTCGGGCCGTCCTGCTGCTCGCGCTGATCGGTGTCGGCAGCACGGCCGGCCGCTTCTGCCTCGGGAATCTGGCGGACCGGATCGGCCGCCACCGCGCCCTCCTCGTCATGTTCCTGGGCATGGCCGGCGCTCTGGGCATCTGGTGGCTCTCGAGCGGATTCGCGATGCTGGCCGTCTTCGCCCTGCTCTATGGCGTCTTCTATGGCGGCTGGGTCGCCGTGCTGCCGGCGGTCGTCATGGACAATTTCGGCGGGCGCAATGTCAGCGGGATCATCGGCATTCTCTATACGAGCGTCGCGTTTGGAACCCTGATCGGACCGACGGCCGCCGGGCTCATCTTCGATCTGAACCAGAGCTATGCGATCGCGATCCTCGCCTGCGCCTGCGCCAACCTCCTCGCGGCTCTCATCGTGGCACGCTCCGCAAGCCCCCCACGCTCCCTGCCGCGTTGACCTCGCCTCCTGCCGCCCCGATGATGCCGGCATGTCCGCCGGCCCCGCCTCCGCCGCCCCCGAATTCGATCCTGCCCGGCTCGAAGCCTTCCTGCGCTCCGCCCTGCCCGGGCGGGCGGCCGGCGCGATGGCGCTGGAGCGCATCAGCGGCGGGCAGTCGAACCCGACCTTCTTCCTCTCCTTTCCCGAAGCCGGCACGCGGCTGGTCATGCGCAAGAAGCCGCCGGGCCCGCTGCTGCCCTCGGCCCATGCGGTCGACCGCGAATACCGCATCCTCAAGGCGCTCGCGGGTTCGCAGGTGCCGGTGCCGCCGGTGCTGCTGTTCCACGCGGAAGACGATATCGTCGGCACGCCCTTCTATCTGATGGAGCGGCTCGACGGCCGTGTCTTCCATGACGCGGCGCTGCCGGGCGTGGTGCCGGCCGAGCGTCGGCAGATGTATTTCGCCATGGCCGAGACCCTGGCAGCGCTGCATCGCTTCGACTGGCAGGCGGCTGGGCTCGCCGATTACGGCAAGCCGGGAAACTATTATGCCCGACAGCTCGCGCGCTGGGGCCGGCAATGGCGCGAGACCAGGACCCGCGAGATCCCCGAGATCGATCGGCTGATCGATTGGCTGACCGCCCATCTCGATGAAAGCGCGGAGACGACCATCGTCCACGGCGATTTCCGGCTGGGCAATCTGATGTTTCACCCGGTCGAGCCGCGCGTCGTCGCCGTGCTCGACTGGGAGCTCTCGACGCTCGGTCATCCGCTCTCGGACGCCGCCTTTTCCTGCCTGCCCTGGCATTCCGGCCCCGCCATGTATCAGGGCATCATGGGCCTCGACCGCGAGGCGCTCGGCATCCCGACGCAAGCCGAATACCTCTCCCGCTATTGCGCAGCGGCCGGGCGCAAGGACGGGCCGGGACGCTTCCATCTCGCCTTCTCGCTCTTCCGCTTCGCCGTCATTCTCGACGGCATCGCGGCGCGCGCCAGGGCCGGCAATGCCGCGGCGGAGAATGCGGTCGCGGTCGGCGGGATGGCGGAGAGCTTCGCGCGGCAGGCCGCAACCATCATCGACCAGAGTTGAACGGGGATCACCATGGATTTCGCCTATTCCGCCAGGGTCGAAGAGCTCCGCTCACGGCTGCAGGCCTTCATGGATGCCCATGTGCAGCCGGCCGACGCCATATGGAAACATGAGGTCGAGGCCGGGCGCTATCCGCTGGCACTGATCGACGGGCTGAAGGAGAAGGCGAAATCCGAGGGCCTGTGGAACCTATTCCTGCCGGCGCTGAAGCCCGACGAGCCCGGCACACGGCTGAGCAATCTCGAATACGCCCCCCTGGCGGAGATCATGGGCCGGATCTTCTGGTCATCGGAGGTGTTCAACTGCAACGCCCCGGACACCGGCAACATGGAAATCCTGCACATGTTCGCGACGCCGGCGCAGCGCGAACGCTTTCTCGTGCCGCTGATGAAGGGCGAGATCCGCTCCTGCGTCGGCATCACCGAGCCCGGCGTCGCCTCCTCCGATCCGACCAATCTGCAGACCACGATCACCCGCGACGGCGATGACTATGTCATCAACGGCCGGAAATGGTGGACCACCGGCGCCCTGCATCCAAACGTCAAGTTCTGCATCGTCATGGGCCTCTCGGACACGCGCCCGGAGGCCGACCCGCACAAGCGCCATTCCATGGTGATCGTGCCGATGGATACGCCGGGCGTGAGCGTGATGCGCAACCTGCCGCTGCTCAACCACCATTCGCCGGAAGGCCATACCGAAACGGATTTCGACACTGTCCGCGTGCCGGCCGCCAACATGCTCGGGGAGGAAGGCGCGGGCTTTGCGCTGGCTCAGGCGCGGCTCGGGCCCGGCCGCATCCACCACTGCATGCGCACGATCGGCCAATGCGAGGTCGCGCTCGAACTGATGGTCGAGCGCGCGCAGCAGCGGAAGGCCTTTGGCCGGCATCTCTCAGACTATGCCAATGTCCAGGACTGGATTGCCGAAGGGCGCATGGAAATCGACCAGGCGCGGTTGCTCTGCCTGCGCGCCGCCTGGATGATGGACAAGCACGGCAACAAGGCCGCGCGCACCGAGGTCTCCGCGATCAAGGTCGTGGCGACGCGGCTCCAGACCAAGATCGCCGACCGGGCCATTCAGGTCTTTGGCGCCGCCGGTCTCTCCAATGATACGCCGCTCGCCTTCATCTATAGCTGGGGCCGGGCGCTGCGCTTCATCGACGGGCCGGACGAGGTGCATCTGCGCACGGTCGCCCGTGCCGAGATCAAGAAGCGGCAGGCGAGCAATCGCAGCACGATGGCCGAGCAGGGCGTAAAGATGCCCTATCTCAAGCCCGCGGGTTAAGGCACCGGCCCGGACCGGGACGTGGTCCGGATATCCAGCAGGCCGCGCAGAAACCGGGTGGAAGCCGGTGCCCGAGGCATGGGAGCCTTCCTCGACACGCACATGCCAGTCGAAGAAGGCCCCCGCCATGCCAGCCKCGGCAAAATTGCCCGAACCTCCATCCCTCGCGGCGCGCGTCGACGCGCTGCACTGGCGCCGGATCGAGGCCGAACTCGACTCCCATGGCGTCGGCCTGACCGGGCCTTTGCTCAGCCCGGCGGAATGCCGCGCGCTGGCTGCGCTCTATGCCGACGAGAGCCGTTTCCGCAGCCGCATCGTCATGGCGCGGCACGGCTTTGGCAGTGGCGAGTACCAGTACTTCGCCCATCCGCTGCCGGAGATGCTGGCGGCCCTGCGGCCGGCCATCTACGAGCGCCTCGCCCCCGTGGCGAACCGCTGGAACGAGACGCTCGGGATCGCGCAGCGTTATCCCGACGCGCTCGGCGCCTTCCTGACCCTGTGCCACGAGGCCGGACAGACCCGGCCGACCCCGCTGCTGCTGAAATACGGCGCCGGCGACTATAACTGCCTGCATCAGGACCTTTACGGCGACCTGTTCTTCCCGTTCCAGATGGTCATCCTGCTCTCGCAGCCAGGCGTCGATTTCACCGGCGGGGAGTTCACCCTGGTCGAGCAGCGTCCGCGCATGCAATCACGGCCCGAGGTCGTGCCGCTGGCACAGGGAGAGGCCGCTATCTTCGCCGTGCAGCACAGGCCGATGCGGGGCTCCCGCGGCACCTACCGCGTCAATCTCCGCCACGGCGTCAGCCGGGTGCGCTCGGGCGAGCGCTACACCACCGGGCTGATCTTTCACGACGCGCGCTGAGTCTTACGCACTCGCCCAGGGGACAGCGCGTTTCGCGTTCAGCCCGGCGCCGAGGGCCGCGCCTCCTGCTCCATGCTGCTGCCGCGCAATCCACCGGGAACGCAAAGCTTCGGATAGAGCCGCGACATCTCGCGGATCAGGAACTTCACCGGCACATCGAAGAAGCTGCCGTGCTGGGCGACATAGTCCATAAAACTGCGGCCCTGCCCATCGAAGCTCTGCAGCAGCGCATCGCTCTTGCCGTCGAAGCCGAGCGTCGCAACGCCGAGCCTGTCGCAGAGGCGCGCGTTGAAGGTCGGAGAAGCCTTCAGCCAGCGCCCGTCGAGGAAAACCTCGGTATAGCCGTGATAGGCGAAGACATTGGTGCCGACGGCCTCCAGCAGGCGCGGCGTGGCGAGATGGTTCTTGACGTCGGCGAGCCCGATGCGAGCGGGAATGCCGATGGCCCGGCAATAGGCTGCATAGAGCGCAGCCTTGCCGACGCAGTAGCCGATGCCGGCCGCCAGCACGGAGCTGGCGCGATAGGTCTCGGGGTTGAGATAGTCGCCATAGGGGTCATAGCGGATGCCGTCGCGCACCGCCTGATAGAGGATGCCGGCCTGCCCGGCAGGGTCGCTGAGGCCCGAAGTCAGCAGGCGCGCCTCGGCGATCACCATCGGATGGTCGCTGTCGACGAACTCAGCGGGGCTCGTGAAGAGAACGTGGTGGGAATCCTGCATTGCCAATCCTCTCAAGCATCGGCGGGAAAGTGGTTTGCGGCCTTCGGACAAAGCCGATGCAAATACTAAAAGGGCGAGATCGTCGGACCGGACCCGATATCCGGCCCCGGTGATCTACTGGCCCGTGAACCGGGTTGGCCGCTTCTCCAGGAAAGCCGAGACACCCTCGCTGAAATCCGCGGTCCGGGTCGAGGCGTGGAAGGCGTCGCGCTCGGCGTCGAGCTGGGCGCTCAACGTGTTGCTCAGCGAAGCGCCGAGCAGCGCCTTGATGCGGCCATAGGCCTGGGTCGGCCCGGCAGCCAGTTTGCGCGCCAGCGCCATGGCTTCGGCATCGAGACACTCGGCCGGCACGGTGCGATTGATCAGGCCGAGCCGCAACGCCTCGCCCGCATCGATCGTCTCGGCGAGCAGCGCCAGCTCCTTTGCCTTCTTCATGCCGACGATGCGCGGCAGATGATAGGTCCCGGACCCGTCCGGCGTCGCACCGATCCGGGCATAGGCCAGCGTGAATTTCGCATTCTCCGCGGCGATCGCCAGATCGCAGGCAAGCGCCAGGCTGAATCCGGCTCCGGCCACCGCGCCATGCAGGCAGGCGATCGAAGGCTGCGGCAATTCATCGAGCCTTTTCAGCCCGGCATGCAGCGGCGTGATGATCGCCTCGATCGCGGTCTCGGGGTCGCCACCAGCGGTGAATTGCGAGACGTCGCCACCGGCGCAGAAGCCCCTGCCCGCGCCCTTCAGCAGGATGGCGCGGACATCCCGGCGCGCCGCGATCTCCTCGATTCGGGCCAGGAAAGTTTCCGCCATGGCCGCATCAAAGGCGTTCAGCACGTCGGGACGATTCAGCGTCAGCACTGCGACACCGGCCTCGACGGTCAACAGAATGGAACTGGAGGGATCGGTCATCGGCGGATTCCGGAGCTGCGATTGCCCCGGTTCTACCATGGGCATTTCGGCCTGCGGCACTCCGAATCCTGCGCCACGGACGCGCAGAAATGCTCGCAAGGCGAGCGCGAAGCCCCGGGAGCTCTCTCGGTTCAGAGGGCCCCCGGGACTTCTCCCCTCGTCAGGCGACCGCAACCTTCGGTGTATTGGCTTCCTCGCGGCTTTCGAGCGCGGCCATTGCGGCCTGCACGCCGCCGCTGCGATGCGGCACGCCGGCTGCCGCCAGCCCCATCTCCACGCCGGACAGCGCGCCAAGCAGGGTCAGTTCGTTGCATTCGCCGAGATGGCCGATCCGGAAGACCTTGCCGGCCACCTTGCCGAGGCCGGAGCCGAGCGAGATGTTGAACTTCTCGAGCGCCACCTTGCGGTAATGGTCGGCGTCGTGGCTCGGCGGCATCAGCACGGCGGTCAGCACCGGCGAATATTCCGCGGGGTTCTCGCAGAGGATGTCGAGGCCCCAGGCCTTCACCGCGGCCCGCGTCGCCGCGGCAAGGCGCTCATGGCGGGCGAAGACCGCGTCCAGCCCCTCCTCATGCAGCATCCTGACTGCTTCGCGCAGGCCATAGAGCAGGTTCGTCGCCGGCGTGTAGGGGAAAAAGCCGTTGGCGTTGATCTTGACCATCTCCTGCCAGTCCCAATAGGAGCGCGGCATTGTGTTCGCCCGGGAGGCGGCCATCGCCTTTTCCGAGATCGCGTTGAAGCTGAGGCCCGGCGGCAGCATCAGGCCTTTCTGCGAGCCGGAAACCGTGACGTCGACCTGCCATTCGTCGTGCCGGTAGTCGACCGAGGCGAGCGAGGAGATGGTGTCGACCATGAAGAGCGCCGGGTGGCCGGCCTTGTCGATCGCCTTACGGATCTCGGCGATCCGGCTGGTCGAGCCGGTCGAGGTCTCGTTATGGACGACCATCACCGCCTTGATCTTGCGGCCGCGGTCCTCGGCCAGCTTTGCCTCGATCGCGGCCGGGTCGGCGCCGCGACGCCAGTCGCCCGGAATGAAATCGACCTCGATGCCGAAGCGGCCGGCGATCTGGCGCCAGAGGGTGGCGAAATGGCCGGTCTCGGCCATCAGCACGGTGTCGCCCGGAGAGAGCGTATTGACGATCGCCGCTTCCCAGGCACCGGTCCCGGAGGACGGATAGATCACCACCGGCTGGCTGGTCTTGAAGACCGACTTGGCACCGTAGAGCACCTCGCGCCCGAGCTTCGCGAACTCGGCGCTGCGGTGATCGATCACCGGCATGTCCATGGCCCGCAGGACCCGGTCAGGGACCGGGCTCGGGCCGGGAATCTGGAGGAAATGGCGACCCTGCTGCGATGCCATGGCGATAACTCCCTATTCGGACGTGGCGGCGCTTCCGGCTCGCCGCTCGTGATCGCCGATGTTTTGCATTCATTTTTGTCTTTGGCAACACCGCTCGCGCGTGCAATATTATGCTGGCCGATCTCGACACGGGGCCGCCCACTCGCGTAGCAAACCAGCATGACGACTATCGCGCTCGACACTGAGACGACCGAAAGCCCGTCGCTGCGACGCGAGGACGGCACCGGCCAGACATCGCTGCACGGCGAACTCCTGGCCGCGCTGCGCGACTATATCGTCGAGGGCAATCTCGCCGAT
Source organism: Allobosea sp. 01N443 (assembly GCF_056399325.1). Classification (NCBI taxonomy): domain Bacteria; kingdom Pseudomonadati; phylum Pseudomonadota; class Alphaproteobacteria; order Hyphomicrobiales; family Alloboseaceae; genus Allobosea; species Allobosea sp. 01N443. The sequence goes on along the minus strand of NZ_JBFTRC010000103.1, from coordinate 2,661 downwards.
GGCGCACGCGTGCCCGAGCGCCTGCTCTGCGACCGGTTCGGCATCTCGCGCACGCCGCTGCGCGAGGCGCTCAAGGTCCTGGCCGCGGAAGGGCTGATCGACCTCCTGCCCAATCGCGGCGCACGCGTGCGCGCCCTGAGCGCCGATGATCTGCGCGAATTGTTCGACGTGATGGGCGGGCTCGAAGCCCTGGCGGGGCGGCTGGCCTGCGAACGCATCAGCGACGAAGAAATCGCCGAAATCGAGCAATCTCATCACGAGATGTACCGTTTCTACCTGCGGCGCGACATGCACGGCTATTTCCAGTGCAACCAGGACATCCACCGCATGATCGTCGCGGCCGCCGGCAATGCGACGCTCAGCGCGACCTATAACAGCATTGCCGGCCGCATCCGGCGCGTACGCTATTCCGCCAATCTCGACAAGGAGCGCGACCGCTGGGGCGAGGCGATGCGCGAGCACGAGGCGATCCTCGATGCCCTGCGCCGACGCGCCGGCAGCGAGCTCAGCGACATCATGTTCCTGCATCTGCGCAACAAGCGAAAAGCCGCGCAGCATCAGAGCGCCGCGCAGGCGGACGACGAGAACAGCCTTGCCTGAGTCCAACCCCAGCCTGAGACCTCCCCGGCATTGATACGGGACGGCGGCCGGGCAGTGTCGTCGTCAATTCGGCCATCATCATTTTTCAGATTGAATGCAAAATTTTTTGATTCTAGGCTCTCGCCACGGCGCCGACAGAGCGCGTTGCAGGGAGGTTGGAAGAGATGAAGCAGCATTGGCTTGCCGCTGGCGCGGCGCTCGTAGCAGTTACGACCCCCGCCCTCGCCTGGGAGCCGACCAAGGCCATCGAAATCGTCGTGCCTTTTTCGGCCGGCGGCGCCTCCGACCAGATGGCGCGGACGATGCAGGGCATCATCCAGAAGAATAACCTGACCTCGCAGCCGATCATCGTCGTCAACAAGCCGGCCGCCGGCGGCGCCGAGGGCATGCTCGACATCCAGAAGGCGGCGGGCGACCCGCACAAGCTGATCAYCACGTCGAGCGGCATCTTCATGACGCCGATGGCGACCAAGCTGCCGCTGAACTGGACCGAATACACGCCGATCGCGATGATGGCGCAGGATTCCTTCGTGCTCTGGGTCAACGCCAAGGCGCCCTACCAGACCGCCGGCGACTTCATGACAGCGGCCAAGGCCGCCTCGCCCCCGCTCAAGATCGGCGGCACCTCGTCGAAGCGCGAGGACAACCTGATCGTCTTCGGCATGGAGAAGGCCGGCGGCGTCAAGTTCGCCTATATCCCGCACACCAGCGGGGGCCAGGCCTCGACCCAGCTTTCCGGCAATCACATCGACGCCAGCACGAACAACCCGGCCGAGGACGTCGCCAACTGGCGCGGCGGGGCGACACGGCCGATCTGCGTCTTCTCCGAACAGAAGATGACCTACTCGACGCCGGTCGCCGACGGAAAATCCTGGGCCGATATCCCGACCTGCGCCTCGCAGGGACTGAACGTCACCTATCAGATGCTGCGAGGCATGTTCATGCCCGGCAAGGTCACCAAGGAGCAGCAGGCTTTCTACGTGAACCTGTTCAAGAAGGTCTCCGAGACGCCGGAATGGAAGGACTACCTCGCCCGCAGCGCGCTGGTTCCGGACTATCGCGACGGCGAGGCGTTCGTGACCTTCCTCAAGGCCGATGAGGAGAAGCACGCCAAGCTGATGGGCGAAGCCGGCTTCACGGCGAAGTAGCCCTTGCATGATCGGACCGGAAACATATCCGATCCGATCATGCAGCCTTCTACGTTTGCATCGGCTTTTCCGAAAACCGCGCCCACTTTTCGGGCCGATGCCTGAGCCCGACCGGCCCGCCGTCACGGCGGGCCTCAACCCTCTGCCGACGTCCGGAGATGTCGATGTCCGCTCATCCTGAAGGCGAAGCGCCGCGCGGCCTCTCGCGCCGCCCCGTCGAACTTGGCACGGCCGCGATCCTGATCGGCCTCGCCTTCGTCGTGCTCTGGGATTCCTATGGCCGCGGGGCCGGCTGGGACAATGGCCCGCAGAACGGCTTCTTCCCCGCCCGCGTCGGCTGGCTGTTCCTGGCCGCCTCGCTGTTCATCCTGGTGCAGTCCTTTCGCACAGAGAACAGCGTCTTCGTCACCTTCGAGCAGCTCGGGCAGGTCTCGCGCGTGCTCGGCCCGCTCGTTCTCTTCGTCGCGCTGATCCAGCCGCTCGGGCTCTATGTCGCCGCGAGCGTCTTCATCCTCGTCTTCATGGCCGTCGTCGCGACCTCGCGCTGGTGGAGCATCGTGCTGACGGCCGTCCTCGTGCCGATCGTCTGTTTCTGGATCTTCGAACAGCAGTTCCGCGTGCCCCTGCCCAAGGGTCCGCTCGAAGCCATGCTCGGCTATTGAGGTTGCGCTGATGGAAGACCTCTCCTCGCTGATCGCCGGCTTCCAGGTCGCGCTCTCCTGGCACAATGTCGGTTTCATGGTGATCGGCGTGGTGCTCGGCATCATTGTCGGCGTGCTGCCGGGCCTCGGCGGTCCGAACGGGGTCGCGATCCTGCTGCCGCTGACCTTCGGCATGGACCCGACCTCGGCGATCATCCTGCTTTCCTCGATCTACTGGGGGGCGTTGTTCGGCGGCGCGATCACTTCGATCC
>NZ_JBFTRC010000102.1:0-20487 GCF_056399325.1 Allobosea sp. 01N443 | reverse complement strand
GATTCAGATAGTCCTTGGGATCGAGAACATGCGCCGTGGCCGCGAGGATGCCCGGCTCGGACTGTTTCAGCCACCAAAGCCGCGCGAGCGGGTGGAAGGCATTGAGGCCCGCTGTCTCCGGATGCTCCTTCGGGCACGTGGCCAGAAGCGAGGGCAGCGTCGTGTCGGCGCGCGTATCGCGCCATAGCATGGCGGGACGGAGCACCTGGCCGTCGCGATCGACGAAGACCTGCGTGCGCGTCAGCGCCGAGATCGCCAATGCCTCGATCTGCCCGAAGAGCGTGGGATGGGAAGCCTGGAGCACGGCTGCGCTCTCGCGGAGCGCGCTCCACCAGTGGTCGGGATCGATCTCGGCGGCGCCGCCCTGCTCGATCGGCACCCGCATGACGATGCTATGGCGGGCCCGAAGCTGCCCCGCCTCGTCGACGAGAGCTGCGCGAAAACTGGTGCCGCCGAGATCGCAGGCGAGAACCATGCTCACCGGCGAATACTCCCGTCGCCGCTACGCCTGCCGGACATCACCCTCACCTGCATCGCCTTGATCCGTCGCTCCCTGCCAGGGGCCTGCCTCATAGCAGGAGAGCGAGCGGGCGCGTAGCGCCCGCCGCCGGAAGCTGGGGATCAGGCGAGCGCGGCTTCGGTTTCGTCGACCAGCCGCCAGAACAGGCGCACGCCTCCGTCCGGCGCGGTTTCGAGGCCGGGCACGGCAGAGAGCAGCTTGCGGGTATAGGCATGCTGCGGCCGGTCGAAGATCTCGTCGCGGGTCCCGTCCTCGACGATCCGGCCCTCGTTCATCACCACGACACGGTCGGCGACCTGCTCGACCACGCCGAGATCATGGCTGATGAACAGGCAGGAGAAGCCGTGCTTGCGCTGCAGCTCGGCGAAGAGCTCCAGCACCTGCGCCCGCACCGTCACGTCGAGGGCCGAGACCGGCTCGTCGGCGATCACGAATTTCGGACGGCGCACCACGGCGCGTGCGATCGCGATGCGCTGGCGCTGGCCGCCCGAGAGCTCGTGCGGATAGCGTGACGCGAAGCCGTCGGCGAGGCCGACCTCCGCCAGCACCTCCTGCAGCCGCGCCGCCTTCAGGGCCGCCGTCATGCCGGGCACCAGCCGGAGCGGCTCGGCCACGAGATCGCCGATGGTCATGCGCGGATCGAGCGAGGAATAGGGATCCTGGAAGACCATCTGGCAGTTCAGCCGGTAATCCCAATAGGCCGTCTCGCTCTTGTCGATCGGCTTGCCCTCGAAGCGGATCTCGCCGCTGGTCGGCTTGATCAGGCCGGCGATCGCATGGCCGAGCGTGGTCTTGCCCGAGCCCGAGCCGCCGACGACGGCGACGACTTGGCCCGGCGCGACATCCAGGCTGATGCCATGCAGTGCGCGCTTCGGCGCCTCCTTGCGGAAGAAGCCCTGGCGTCCGCCATAGTCGATCACGAGATCACGCACCGAGACGATCGGCGTTCCGGCTTCCGGCAGCGCGCGCGCCGGACCGCGATGCGGCATCGCGGCCAGCAGCTTGCGCGTATAGGGGTGCTTCGGCCGCGCCAGCAGCTCCTCGGTCCGGCCCTGCTCGACGACATCGCCCTGGCACATCACGATGGCGCGGTCGGAATAGCGCGCGATCATGCCGAGGTCGTGGCTGATCATCAGCACGKCGGTGTTGTTGGCCTTGGTCAGGTCGACCATCAGCTCCAGCACGTCGCGCTGCACGACAGCGTCGAGTGCCGTCGTCGGCTCGTCGGCGATCAGCAGCGCCGGCTTCAGCAACATCACCGAGGCCAGCATGATGCGCTGGCGCATGCCGCCGGAGAACTGATGCGGATAGGAGGTCAACGCGCCCTCGGGATCGCGGATGCCGACACGCCGGAGCATGTCGAGGATCAGCTCCTTGCGCTCGCTGGTGCTGAGCTTGCGATGCAGCGCCAGGCCCTCGTCGAGCTGCCGGCCGATCAGCATCGAGGGGTTCAGCGAGGTCATCGGCTCCTGGAAGACCATGCCGACACGCGAACCGCGCATGGCGCGCAGCTGCTTCGGCTCCATGGTCGTGACCTCCTGGCCCTCGAACTTGATCGAGCCGGCGACACGCCTGACCGCCGGCGGGATGAAGCCCATCAGAGCGCGCGCAGCCAGGGTCTTGCCGGAGCCGGACTCGCCGACGATGCCGACGATCTCGCCTGGCGAGACGGAAAAGCTGACGCCGTTGACGACGCGCTTGCCGGTGCTGCCGATCTCGAGCGTGAGGTCGTCGACGCGCAGAAGTGTTTCGGACGAGGCCATCACATTCCCCTCATGCGCGGGTCGAGCTTGTCGCGCACCGCATCGCCGAGAAGATTGATCCCGAGCAGCGTCAGCGAAATGCACAGGCCGGGGAAGATGCCGAGCCAGACGGCCTGGCCGATATAGGGCCGCGAACCGGCGAGCATGTTGCCCCAGGTCGGGGCTGGTGGCGGCACGCCGAGGCCGAGGAAGGAGAGCGCGCTCTCCGCCAGCAGCACATAGCCGAACATCGAGGTCGCCAGCACGGTCAGCGGCGCGATGCAGTTCGGCAGGATGTGGCGGGCCATGGTGAAGCCCTCGGAATTGCCCATCACGCGGGAGGCGGCGATGTATTCGCGCTCGCGCAGCGAAAGCACCGTGCCGCGCACGATGCGGGCGACCGAGGGCGCATAGGCGATGCCGAGCGCGACGATGATGCCGTATTTGTTGGCACCCACCACCGCGAGCAGGCCGAGCGCCAGCAGGATTCCGGGAAAGGCGAGCAGCGCATCGTTGAAGGCCATGACGATGCGGTCGAACCAGCCGCGGAGATAGCCACTGAAGACGCCGATCACGGTGCCCAGCGTCACGGCGAGCGTGACGGTCAGCAGGCTGATCCAGACGCTGGTCGCAGCGCCCGCCATCAGGCGGGAGAGCACGTCGCGGCCGAACTCGTCGGTGCCGAGCCAGTGCATGGCGCTCGGCGCCGCGAGCTTGGCGCGGAACGAGAGTTGCAGGGGATCGTAGGGGGTCCAGACCGCGCCGGTCAGGGCGACGACGAGCAGGACACCGATGAGCAGACCGCCCAGCAGGGCGTTGGGTGCGGGGAGCTTCATTCGGCTGTCACCCGCGGGTCGAAGATGGGATAGCACAGGTCGATCACCAGATTGACGAGGACATAGGTGAAGGCGACGAAGAGCAGGCAGCCCTGGATCACCGGGTAATCGCGCGCGAAGATCGAATCGACCAGCAGACGGCCGAGGCCGGGAATGGTGAAGACGGTCTCGACCACGGCGATGCCGCCGAGCAGGTTGCCGAGCACGAGCCCGATCAGCGTCCAGGTCGGCCCGAAGGCGTTCTTGAAGGCGTGGCGCCAGARCACGGCGCCTTCCGAGAGGCCCTTGGCGCGGGCATGGGTGATGTAGTCGAGCCGCAGCACCTCCAGCGTCGAGGCGCGCGCCATGCGCAGGATCACGCCGATCTCGTGCAGGAACAGCGTCAGGATCGGCATGACGAGGTAGAGGATGCCGCGTGTCGTGTCCTCGCCGATCGAGACATAGCCGACGACCGGCAGCCATTCGAGCTTCAGCCCGAAGAACAGCAGCAGGAGCAGGCCGAGCCAGAAGGTCGGGATCGAGAGCAGCAGCGTCGCCAGCCCGACCAGGGTGAGATCGAGCGAGCTGTTCTGCCGCCAGGCGGCGATCACGCCGGCCGGCACGGCGACCAGGCAGGCGAACAGCACCGCAACCAGCACCACCTGCGCGCTGATGAAGAAGCGCTGGGCGATGAGCGGCAGGACCGCCTGTTGCGAATTGATCGACTGGCCGAGATCGCCTTGCAGCAGATTGCCGAACCAGATCGCGAACTGCATCGGCAGGCTGCGATCGAGGCCCAGGCGTGCCCGGAGATCGGCCAGGCTCGCCGGATCGGCGAGGTCGCCCAGCATGAGCTGGGCCGGATCACCCGGGATCAACCGGATCAGGACGAAAACCGAGACTGCCACGATGAACAGTGTCGGCAACGCCATCAGGATGCGCGTGAGCGCGAAACGCAGCATTGGTGCTTCCCCTCCCCGTCAGACCTGCGCCTCAATTGGCGAGGTTGACGCCCCACATCCGCATCTTCGACTGCCACGGCTGGAAATCGCGCACGCGCTTGGAATGCGCGATCACGTCGAGGCCGTTGAAGTAGATGATCAGCGGCACCTCTTCGATCATGCGCTTGTGCAGGTCGTCGAAGAGCTTCTGGCGCTCGGCCTTGTCCGAAACGACCATCGACTTGTCGATCAGTGCCTGCGCCTCGGCATTGTCCCAGACCTTGCGCGGCTGCTTGTCCTTCGGCCCGGCGAACTGCTCGAACCCGAGTGCGGGGTCGAAGCGTGCCGAATAGGAGAAGGACTGCATCTGGTAATTGCCCTTGTTGTAGCGATCGAGCTGGGTTGCCCAGTCCAGGACCTCGATCTCGGCATTGATGCCGGCGGCCTGCATCATCGCCTGAGCCACGACGGCGGCCGGGAAACTCGGCACGGTCGGGCGCTTGTTGGCGATGATCGAGATCTTCTCGCCCTTGTAGCCGGCCTCCTGGAGCAGCTTCTTCACCTTGGCCGGGTCATAGCTGAAGCCCTGCTTCTCGACCGGTCCGAAATAGGCCGAGCTCGGATAGATCGCCGAATTGTTCGGCGTGCCGAGATTGCTGGAGGCGGCTGCGACCAGCTCGGTCATGTCGAGCGAGGCGGCGATGGCCTGGCGCAGCTTGACGTTCTTGATCAGCGCGTCGTTCGTCTGGAACAGGAAGGTGTGGCGCACGGCGTTCGGGGCGACCTTCACGTCGAGCTTGGGATTCTTGCGCAGTTCCTCGACATCGCTCGGCAGGATTTCGGCCATGTCGATGGCGCCTGAGATCAGGCCGGCCTTCACCGTCGCGGGATCGCGCACGACAAGGAACTTCACGTCCTTGATGAGCGGCTTCTTCAGGCCGATATAGCCGTCGCGCTTGTCGCTCTTCGGCGACACATAGCCGTCGAAGGCGGTCATGGTGAAATACTCGCCGCGCTTCCAATCGCCGATCTTGAACGGCCCGGTGCCGACCGGCTTGTCCCAGGAACCGTCCGCCTTCAGCGAGTCCTTGTGGATGACGGCGGCCATGGCGCAGTCGGTGCGTGCCAGCGCGTCGAGGAAGAGCGCGCTGGGCGAGTTGATGCGCATCACGACGGTGTTGGCGTCGGGAGCCTCGATCGCCTCGACCTTCAGGCCATTGCGACCGTCGAATTCGGACAGGCAACGCCACTCCGTCTTCGGATCCATGTAGCGGTTCCAGCTCCAGACGACGTCGGCCGAGGTCAGCTCCGCGCCATTGTGGAACTTCACGCCCTTGCGCAGCGTGAAAGTGTAGGCCTTGCCGTCGGCCGACATCTCGACCTTCTCGGCGAGAAGCGGCCCGACCGTGCCATCCTCGGCATAACCGACCAGGCCCTCGACGAGCTGCAGGACGAAATCATCCGTGTTGTCGTCGCGGTTCACGCCGGGATTGGAGCTGCGGATATCGGCAGCGACCGCGACCGTGACGGACTGGGCGGCGGCCGGACCAGCGACGAGCGCTGAGGTCGCCAGTGCGAAGGCCGAGGCATAGATGCGGTTCATGTCGATGTTCCTGTTGTCGTCGTTCTTCTTGGTTTTGAGATGAGCTGGCCCGGGTCCGGCGCGGGCCAGGAGCAACGCCTCAATTGGCGAAGCTGACCTCCCAGAGCCGCGGCTTCCCAGCGACCCAGGGGGCAAAGCCGCGCAGCTTCCTGGAGACACCGGCCGTGTCGACCTGATTGTAGAGGAAGATCAGCGGAGCTTCGGCGAGCATCAGCTTGTGGAGCTCGTCGAACAGCTTCTGGCGCTCGGCCGGATCGCCGACGAGAGTCGCCTTCTCGATCAGCTCGTCGGCACGCCGGCTGTCCCAGGCCTTGGACGGGAATGCGTCCTTGGGTCCGCTGAACTGGTTGTAGCTCTGGGCAGGATCGATGCGGGCGGAATAGCTGAAGGACATCATCTGGAAGTTGCCCTTGGAATAGCGGTCGAGCTGGGTCGCCCATTCCAGCACCTCGATCTCGCTGTTGATGCTGGCGGCCTGCAGCATGGCCTGGGCCACGACCGCGGCCGGGAAGCTCGGCACCGTCGAGCGCTTATTGGCGATCAGCTTGATCGGCTGGCCCTTGTAGCCGGCCTCGGCGAGCAGCTTCTTCACCTTGGCGAGGTCCTGGGTGTAACGCTGGCGCTGCACCTCGCTGTAATAGGGCGACGTGACATAGATCGCCGAGTTGTTGGTCTTGCCGAGCTCGTTCGAGGTGTGCGCGACGATCTGGTCGAGATCGAGCGCGGCCGCGATCGCCTGGCGCATCCGGACATCGCCGAGCAGGGCGTCGCGCGTCTGGAACAGGAAGGCGTGCTTCGTCGCGCTCGGGGCGCTCATCACTTCGAGATTGGGGATCTTCTTCATTTCCGGCACGTCGGAATCAGGGACGTCTGCCACATGCAATGCGCCCGACATCAAGCCGGCCTTGATCGTGGCGCCATCGGCGATGGAGAGGAACTTCACCTCCGGCACCAGGGCACGCTTGCGGCCGACATAGCCGTCGCGCTGCTCGCCAGGGGGCGAGACGTAACCGTCGAAGCGCTTCAGCGAGACGAATTCGCCGCGGCGCCATTCGCCGAGCGTGAAGGGGCCGGTGCCGATCGGCCGGTCCCAGCTGCCGTCGGCCTTCACCGAGTCCTTGTGGATGATCGCGACCATGGCGCAATCGGTGCGCGCCATGGTGTCGAGGAACATCGCACTCGGCTTTTCCAGCTTCATGACGAAGGTCGACGGATCAGGTGCGTCGACACTGGTGACCTTCATGCCGGTCCGGCCGTCGAATTCCGCCCGGCAGCGCCAGTCGGTCTTCGCGTCCACGTAGCGGTTCCAGTTCCACAGCACGTCGGCCGAGGTCATGACCGCGCCATTGTGGAACTTCACGCCCTTGCGCAGCGTGAAGGTGTAAGTGAGCCCGTCGGGCGAGACCGCGATCGACTCCGCCAGCAACGGCGCGACCGCGCCGTTCTCGCGGTAGCCGACCAGGCCCTCGACCATGTGCAGCACGACGGCATCGGTATTGTCGTCCCGGTTGACGCCCGGGTTGGTCGAACGGATGTCCGCATTGAGCGCGACATTGATCGTCGATTGCTGCGCCAGAACCGGCGCAGCAACAAGGGTCAAAGCAATAGCCAGGGACGACGTCAGGTTCACTTCATTTCCCCTTCAGCACGGTGAGAGGCGCAGCATCCGCACGCAGGCGGGTCAGCGTTTCCGCCAGGAATTCCTCTACGCGCGGCACAGCCTTGACGCCGTCATGCGGCATGTTCGGCACCAGATCGAAGCGCACCTTCACGCCTGCGGCTTCGAAGGAGCGCTGCAGGCTGGCGAGCCGCTCAGGGCGGGTCTTGCCGGCATGGTTGGCATCCGGCATCCAGTTGCGGCCGCCTTCCTTGTGGGTGATTTCCCAGGTTTCCAGATCGGCAGCCCCGACGATCATCTGGACCGGCACTTTGGCGAGGGCGGCCAAGTCGATCTCCTGCCCGAACAGGGCCGCGAAATTCCGCGTGCCGACCCACCAGTCGCGGGTCGGGTCGAGCAGCGTGACCGAACCCGGTGCGCCGATGCAGGCGGCCCAGAGGCGGTCGGGATGCAGCAGCATGAAGCGATGTGCGAAGTGTCCGCCGCCGGAATACCCGAACAGGGCAAAGCGCTTGAAGTCGAGATTGTAGCGCTCGCCGACCTCGTCGACGATCGCAAGCAGTTCGTGATCGTAGCGGATGTCGGCTTCGCGCATGTACTTGAAGCCGTCACGATAGCCGTCGCCCCGCACCCCGACCGGGAAGAGCGGCGCGAGCACGATGCAGTTGTTCCAGCGCGCGAACTCGGTGAAGGCATCGCGATAGGTGATGAAACTGCGGCCGGTGCCATGCATGGCGACGACCAGCGCCGGCGGCTCGCCGCCCTGCCCCACTGACGGCGGCACGTAGAGGCAATAGGCAAAGCGGGGATCGTGCCGGCTGGCGAAGACCGTGGTCCGGTCCATGTCGTAGAGCGCGGCAGCCTTGTCGGCCTTCCTGGCTTCGGGCGCTTCACGCGTCGCAGTCATCGCAGCCATCGGATATCCTTTATTGGCTTTTAAATTGGCGCCAATTATGTTGCACGTTGCATTCAGGCTGGCAAGCTTGGATCGGTCGCTTCGCTCGGTAGCGAAATCGCGGCGAGATGAGCTAGGGGATGACGATGACGACCGTGAAGCGTAAGCCGAAATCGAAACACGCCCTGGCTGGAGAGATCGCCGAGGCGATCAAGCTCGGCCAATTCCGGTCCGGCGAATGGCTCCGTCAGATCGACATCGAGCAGAAATTCGCCGCGACGCGCTTCGATGTTCGCACCGCGCTCGACGAACTCGTCGTGCGCAAGGCGATCGAACATGTCCCCAACCGGGGCTACCGCGTGGCCGAGATCGATCGAGAGACCCTGCGCCATATCCGGTCCGTCAGGATCGTGATCGAGACCTCCGTCGCGACCGCAATCGTTGGCCGGATGACGCCGGCAACCCTCTCGACGCTTCGTGGCCTCGCCGAGGAGTTCGGCGTGGCGGTGCGCGAGGGCACGCGCGCCGACCAGAGCCGGGTCAACGCCGAATTTCACGAAGTGATGTATCATCTCAGCGGCAACCCCGTGCTGGAGGAGCTGATCTGGAACCTGCGTGATCGCGGGCGCGGGTCGAACGTCACGGTATGGGCCTCCCACGAGTCGCTGCTGCGCAGCGACCGTGACCATCACGCCATGCTCGAAGCCATCGAGAAGCGCGACATTGCGCGCCTCTCGCAGTTGATTGCAGCTCATATTCTCAAGGATGCACCCGAGAGAGAGCCGGGGGACCTTTAGTCGGTGACGCTGACTTCCCAGAGCCTGGGCTTGGACAGGATCGAGGACTGGTAGCCCTTCACGCGCTTCGCATAGACGCCGGCATCGAGCCCATTATAGAGCATGACCATTGGCACCTGGGCGATGAAGCGCGTGTGCAGTTCGTCGAACAGCTTCTGGCGCTCGGCCTTGTCCGAAACCACCATCGACTTGTCGAGCAGCGCGAGCGAGTCCGGATCGTCCCAGACCTTGCGCGGCTGGGTCGCTTTCGGACCGGCGATCGACTCGAAGCTCAGTGCGGGGTCGAGGCGGGCCGAATAGGGGAAAGCCTGCATCTGGTAGTTGCCCTTGCTGTAGCGGTCGAGCTGCGTCGCCCATTCCAGCACTTCGATCGAGACATTGATGCCGGCGCCCTGCAGCATCTGCTGCGCGATCACCGCGGAATCGAAGCTCTGCGGATAGCGCTTGTTGGCGAGCATCACGATCGGCTCGCCCTTGTAGCCGGCTTCCTGAAGCAGCTTCTTGGCAGCCGCGACATCGTGCTTGTAGCCCTGCTTCTGCACCGGCCCGTAATAGGACGACATCGCAGGGACGATCGAATTGTTCGGCTTGCCCAGGCCGTCCGTGACGGCGGAGACGATCTCGTTGACGTCGAGCGCCGCGGCAATCGCCTGGCGCAGCTTCTGGTTCTGCAGCAACGGATCGCGGGTCTGCAGCAGGAGGCCGACCAATCCCATGTTCGAGACGAGCGAGACCTCGACCTTGGGGTTCTTGCGCAGCTCGCCGACTTCAGCGTTGGCGACGTCGGGGATGACGTCGATGTCGCCACGCAGCAATGCGGCCTTGGCGGTGGAGCTGTCAGGCACGATCAGGAAGCGGACTTCATCCACCAGCGGACGCTTGCTGCCGGTATAGCCATCGATCTTGCCGGGAAGGCTGGCGTAGTCGGCATTGCGCACGAGCCGGATATATTCGCCGCGGCGCCATTCGCCGAAGCTGAATGGCCCCGTGCCGATCGGCTTGTCGAAACTGCCATCCGCCTTCACCGAATCCTTGTGCATGATCCCGGTCATGGCGCAATCGGTGCGGGCGATGCTGGCAAGGAAGAGAGAGCTCGGCTTGTCGAGCTTGAACACCACCGTCGAAGCATCCGGCGCCGTTACGGATTCGACCTTGACCCGCCCTCGCCCGTCGAATTCCGAAAGGCAGCGCCATTCGGTCTTCGGGTCCATGTAGCGGTTCCAGCTCCAGACGACGTCGGCAGCCGTCAGCGGCGCGCCATTGTGGAACTTCACCCCCTTGCGCAGTGTGAAGGTGTAGCTCAGCCCGTCCTCGGACAGCGCGACCTTCTCGGCAAGGAGCGGCTTGACCTCGGCATCATCGCCATAGGCGACGAGGCCCTCGACCATATGCAGCACGACGGCGTCGGTATTGTCGTCCCGGTTCACGCCCGGATTGATGCTGCGGATATCGGCATTGAGATGCGCGCGAATGCTCGTTGGCGCCGCGAGCGACGGGCCGAGACCTGCCAGCAGCGAGGTCATTGCCGCACTGGCAAGCGCTGCTGCCGCAATCGGTTTGAAAGCCATGTTCGATCCCCTCCTGATTTTTTGTTAGCGAATGGCGTCGGGCCGCCCTCTACGGCTCCGACGCATGCAAAGAACTCACTCGGCGGCTTCGGCCAGCGTCACCGGATCGTCAGTCAGGCTGTAGCGCGTGAACTGCCGGTTCAGGGCCGGCAGCGGGGCCACTTCCATGATGCCCTTCGCCGGCTGCATGATCACCATCGACACCGTGGCCGAGAGATTGCCGGTCTCGTTGGGACGCGGCGGGCGGCAGACGGCATAGGGCGACAGGAAGTCGTCGAAGAACGCATTCTTGAGATCGGCGACGCTGAGCTTGCGGCCGGCATCGTCGARCAGCTTGCGGACGCGCCAGTCGCGATAGAAACTCTCCGGCACCCGCGGAATGCCGGTGTCCTTGATCTTGGTGAGCGCGATCGAGCCGACCCAATGGTTGGCATGAACGATCAGGCCATCGGCCGGGTAGATCGGGAAGGCCTCATCAGGGGCGCATTCGAAGTCGATGGCGAAGCCTGCGACCGTCGAGAGCATCATGTTGTTCGAGCAGGCCTTCGGCGTCGTCGCCACGGCCTTCATCGCCATGGCGAAATGCTCCTGCTCCAGCACCTTGCGCCGGATCAGCGCCAGCGGCACGCCAGCCTGGGTGAAGTCGCGCTCGGATTCCAGATAGTTGGCGGTGATCGAAACGCCGGCGGCGTTCATGCCACAGCGAGCAAGACCGCCCGCCTCGACAAAGGTCAGGAAGTCCGGGCCGTCATCGCGGCGCACGCGCAGCACGATGGCGGTCTCGGCGCATTCCGCCTTCCAGTCCCAGTTCTGGCCGTGGATGAGTTCGCCCGTCGCGCTGCGCTCGGGCAGGATGACCGCGCCCGTGCAACCATCGTCGAGCTCCTCCCCGGCCTCGACCGGCTTGGCCTTCTCGAGCCGTGCCTTGGCCATGACTTCGGTGCGGGCATTGACCATCACGATATCTTCGAGCGTGACGCCGGCACCGTCGGCGATGCCGCGCATCTCCTCGACATAGTGGGCGCCGAAAGCCTCGATCTCGCGGGCGAATTCGGCGATCAATCGCGACTTGGCAACGGCATCGTAGCCGAGATCGGTGAGCTGGCCGCCATAGAGCTCGATGCTGCGCTTGACGCGCGTGGGGACCGCGGCGCCATGCTGCCGGCCGCGCTCATAGGGCGATCCCGAAACATCGATGAATGGAAAGGGCTCAACCATGGACCAAATCTCCGCGCCGGCTCTGGCGCCCGGCTAACAGTTAATGTATTTCATCACGCAGTAAGACAATCAAGAGGAAATTCATGGCCGAACCGACGCGGCTCCAGCAGGATCTGGCCGAGCGCATCATCCAACTGGCGCGCGAGGATGGTCTCGCGGCGGGCGCATGGCTCAACGAGAACAATCTGGCCAAGCGCCTGAATGTYTCGCGGACCCCGGTGCGGGCGGCGCTCAGCCACCTCGAAGGCCAGGGAATCGTGCTTCGTCACCCCAACAAGGGCGTCGAGCTTGTCAGCGCGCTTCCGCTTCCGGCAGACAGTGGCGGCTCGCCCGACGAGACCGACCTCGCTCTGGTCAGGATCGCACGCGACCGCGAGAGCGGCGCGCTTGGCGATGACGTTTCCGAGCTGCAGCTGATGCGCCGATACGAGATGGCGCGACCGGAAATCCAGCGCACCCTGAAACGCCTGGCCGAGCTGGAGATGGTGGAGCGCAAGCCGGGCTATGGCTGGCGCTTCCTGCATGAATCCTCGGATTCGTCGCTGCGAATGGAGCGCTATCGCTTCCGCATGCTGCTCGAACCCATGGGTTTTCTCGAACCTGGCTTTCGCCTCGACGAGCACTGGGCGGCGGAGATGCTGAGGCGGCACCGCCACACCCTGACCCAGCCCTGGCGCGAGTCCTCCAGCGTCGCCTTCTACGAGATGAACGCGGCCTTTCACGAAGGTCTCGCGGCCGCATCGGGCAATCGCTTCATCCACTCCGCCATCCKCCGGGAAAACCAGATGCGACGGCTCTCCAACTATGATTGGGGCTCCGGCACCGAACGGGTCCAGGTCAGCTGCACCGAGCACATCGAGATCCTCGAACGCCTGCAAGCCGGAGACCGGGAAATCGCCTCGGTCCTGATGCGCCGGCATTTGCAGCGCGCCAGCGAACTCAAGCGGAGAGTCCGGCAACCGCCGCCCACGCCCGGCTAGCAAGGCATGTGAAGTGATATTGTCTTTCGTACGGAATAAAGACAGTATCGCCTCTCGCCAATGGCGCGCCCGTGATGGGATCGCCCCGCCCGAGGATCGCTTCATGCCAGCCACCGCCCTTCGCAGCGAAACCGACCGCAGCAACGCTCCGGACGCCTTCTGGATGCCGTTCACGCCGATGCGCGGCTTCAAGCAGGAGCCGATGCTGTTCGAGCGCGCCGAGGGCATGCACTACTTCACTCCCGAAGGGCGCCAGGTCCTCGACGCGATGGCAGGCCTCTGGTGCGTCAATGCCGGCCACGRCCAGCAGCGCATCGTCGAGGCGATCCGTGAGGCGGCTGGGCGCCTCGATTTCGTCTCTTCGTTCAAGATGAGCCATCCTGCCGCGCAGACCTATGCGGCACGGCTGTGCGATTTCGCGCCCGAGGGGCTCGATCACGTCTTCTTCGTCAATTCCGGCTCCGAGGCGGTCGATACCGCGCTCAAGATCGCACGCGCCTATCACCATGCGCGCGGCGACGCGCGCCGCACCAAGCTGATCGGCCGGGCCAAGGGCTATCACGGCATGGGTTTTGGCGGGCTTTCCGTGGCAGGCCTCGGCCGGCACAAGCGCGGCTTTGGCCCGCTGCTGCCGGAAGTCGCCCATCTCGCCCTACCCTATGATGCCGGCATGGCGTTCTCGCGCGGCCAGCCGGACACCGGCGCGGCCTATGCCGAGGAACTCGAGCGCGTGCTCGAGATGAACGACCCGGCCAGCGTCGCGGCCGTCATCGTCGAGCCGGTGACCGGCTCGGGCGGCGTCTACGCGCCGCCGAAGGGTTATCTCGAGCGCCTGCGCGCGATCTGCGACAAGCATGGCGTGCTCCTGATCTTCGACGAGGTCATCACGGGCTTTGGACGCCTCGGCACCCCATTCGCGGCGCAGGCATTCGGCGTGACGCCCGATCTCATCACCTGCGCCAAGGGCATGACCAATGGGGCGGTGCCGATGGGCGGCGTCATCGTCTCGAATACGGTCTATGATGCCTTCATGGCCGGCCCGCCCGAGGTGATCGAGCTGTTCCACGGCTATACCTATTCGGCTCACCCGCTCGCTTGTGCCGCTGGGCTCGCCACGCTCGATGTCTTTGCCGAACAGGGCATCGTGGCGCGCGCAAAGGCGGCAAGCACGCATTGGCAGGAGCGTGCGCTGGCGCTCAAAGGCTCCCCGCATGTTGCCGACATCCGCAGCATCGGCCTGCTCGGCGCCGTGGAGCTGACACCGCGGCCAGGGCAGCCCGGCGCGCGCGGAGCGGCCTGCGCCAAGGCCTGCTATGAGGCAGGTGTGCTGGTGCGCGGGTCGGGCGACACGATCGTGCTGTCGCCGCCGCTCATCGTCTCGGAAGGCGAGATCGACCTGGTTTTCGCGACCATCGCAACTGCCCTGCGCAGCATCGATTGATGCATCGGCTCTTCAGGACTTGATAGCAACCTCCCAGGCCCGCACGCGCGACTCCCACGGCACGAAGCCGGAGACGCGCGCCGTCGAGGCCCAGGCTTCGATCGAGTTGAACAGCATCACCAGCGGCACGTCGTCGATCATCCGCTTGTGCAGTTCGTCGAAGATCTTCTGACGCTCGGCCGGGCTCTCGATCTTCGAGGCCTTGTCGAGCAGCGCAATCACAGCGGGGTCATCCCAGACCTTGCGGGGCTGGTCCGCCTTCGGCCCGGTGAAATGCTCGAAGCTCAGCGCCGGGTCGAGCCGCGCCGAGTAGGAATGCACCATCAGCTGGTAATTGCCCTTGAGGAAGCGATCCATATGGGTCGCCCACTCCACGACATCGATGTCCGAGTTGACGCCGACGGCCTGGAACATCGACTGCAGCACGACTGCGATGTTGAAGCTTGGCGCCGATTTACGGTTATTGGTGGTGATCTTCAGCCGCTCGCCCTTGTAGCCGGCCTCGGTGAGAAGCTTCTTCGCACGCGCCGGATCGTAGCCGTGCGAGAGGTTCTGCACGTCGCTGTGATAGGCCGACTTGGCGTGGATCGTGGAGTTGTTCGGCTGCACGCCGAGATCGGAGACGATCGCGACGAGCTGGCTGAAATCGATGGCCGCCGCAAGCGCCTGGCGCATCGCCGGCGTCCTGAAGATCGGGTCATTGGTCTGGAAGAGCAGTGCATGGCGCGCTGCCGTGGTCGCGGTCTGGACCGTTATACCGGGAGCCTTCTTCAGCTCGGAGACATCAGAGCCCAGCACTTCGGCGATGTCGATCTGGCCTGCGATCAGGCCGGCCTTCACCGAGGCTGCATCCGGGACGACCAGGAACCTGACCTCCGGAACGAGCGGCCGCTTGCTGCCGGCAAAGCCGTCGAGGCCGCCGGGCAGCGACTGGTAGCCAGCGAAGCGCATCAGGCTGATCTGCTGGCCCCGCCGCCACTCGCCGAACTTGAACGGGCCGGTCCCGACCGGTGCTTTCCACGACCCGTCAGGATTCAACGAATCCTTATGGATTACTGCGGCGCTGCCGCAATCGGTGCGCGCCAGCGAGAACAGAAAGAGCGCGTTGGGCTCGTTGATGCGCATTCGCACGGTGGTTGGCGACACGGCTTCGACCGCTTCGACCTTGAGCCCGCTGCGGCCGTCGAAATCGGCAAGGCAACGCCATTCCGTTTTCGGGTCCATATATCGCTGCCAACTCCAGACGACGTCCGCGGCGGTCAGCGGCGCACCGTTGTGGAAGGTCAGTCCCTTGCGCAGTTCGAAGGTGTAGCTCAACCCATCCGGTGAGGTCTCGACCTTCTCCGCCAGCATGGGCCCGACGGTGCCGCCTTCGCGATAGGCGACCAGCCCTTCGACCATGTGGAGGGTCACCGCGTCGCTGTCGTCGTCGCGATTGACGCCCGGATTCGTGCCGCGAATATCGGCCCTGAGAGCGATGGTCAGGGTTTGCGCTGCCACCGGAGCACTCGACAGTGCCGCGAGCAGCGCCATCGTCGCAATGCGCGTTCGTGAAGCACGTCTCATGAGCAAGGACCTCCCAATCCCCGTGTCAGGCCGCAGCCGCGACGGCGACCGGATCGCCGGAAAGGCTGTAGCGGGTGAAGTGTCGGTTGAGCGCGGGCAGCGGCGCCACCTCCATGATGCCGAGCCCGGGCTCCATCACGATCATCGCGACGCTCGCCGTCAAATCGCCGGTCGCTCCGGCTCGTGGCGGGCGACAGACGGCATAGGGCGACAGGAAATCGTCGAAGAGCGCGGCCTTCAGGTCCTCCCGCGTCAGGAAACGCTGCGGCTCGGTCAGCAATCGCCTGACACGCCAGTCGCGGTAGTGACTGTCGGGTGAGCCGAAGCCGGTATCGCGTAGCTTGGCAAGCGCGACCGGACTGATCCAGTGATTCGCGTGCACGATGAGCCCATCTTCCGGGTAGACCGGAAAGGCCTCGTCCGGGGCGCATTCGAGGTCGATGGCAAAGCCCCGGTCCTGGCTCAGCATCATATTGGTCGAACAGGCCTTCGGCGTGGTCGCCATCACCTTCATCGCCAGTGCCAGGTGCTCCTGCTCCAGTGCCTTGCGGCGCACCAAGGCGAGCGGAACGCCTTCCTGGCGGTAGTCGCGATCACTGCGCAGATAATTGCCGGTCACGCAGATGCCGGCTTCGTTCATGCCG
The DNA here is from genome assembly GCF_056399325.1 of Allobosea sp. 01N443. Classification (NCBI taxonomy): domain Bacteria; kingdom Pseudomonadati; phylum Pseudomonadota; class Alphaproteobacteria; order Hyphomicrobiales; family Alloboseaceae; genus Allobosea; species Allobosea sp. 01N443. Next base: position 4,139 of record NZ_JBFTRC010000102.1, on the reverse strand, counting down.
TGACGGCCAAGGCCGCCCGCCTCGACGAAAGTGAGCAGATCGGGCCCATCCTGCCGGTGCACGCGCAACACGATCGCGGTTTCCGCGCATTCCGGCTGCCAGTCCCAGTTCTGCCCCTGGATGATGCTCCCGCTCCAGCTTCGCTCCGGCAGGATGATGGCGCCGGTGCAGCCATCGGCCATCTTCTCCTCCTCCTCCTCCTCATCGTCCTCATCGATGGGGCGGGAGGCAAGGAGGCGCGCCTTGGCGACGATCTCGGTCCGTGCATTGATCATGATGATCGCCGAGAGGTCGAGGCCGGCCCCATCGGCAATGCCGCGCATTTCCTCGAGATAGGCCTCGTCGAAGGCAGCAATTCCCCGGCTGAACTCGGCGATCAACGCTTCACGTTCACCTGGCTTCGATCCGAGCCTGTCGAGCTGGCCTGCGTAGAACCGTGCGCTGCGATGCACGCGATCTGTCACCGCCGCACCATGTTGCCGCCCTCGCTCGTAAGGCGACCCAGATACCGAGACGAAGGGAAATGGTGCAATCATCCACAGGCTCTGTGTTTTTTATTGCAGTTATATACACTGGACCATCGCCAAACCTTATTGTCAATGGCAAGAAAGGGAAGCTTCGGAGACGCCCACGTGTCGAGCGGACTGCATCGCGAAATCATTGGTGACATCCTGCGGCTCGGTCGGGACGAAGGATGGGCGGTCGATGCCGCGGTCGGAGAAAAGCCACTGGCCGCGCGCCTCGGTGTTTCACGAACGCCTGTGCGCCGCGCCCTGATCGATCTCAGCGAACGCGGCATTCTGCGGCGGGAGCTCGGCTCGGGCTTCAAGCTCAACCGCCCGATCGATGCCGCGGTCATCGCGGAATGCAGCAATGACGCTGACGGCGGCGCGGAGCTCTACCGGAAGATCCTGAACGACCGCGCCTCGGGCCTGATCCCGCTATCGGTGACGGAGAACGCGTTGCTTGTGCATTTCGGCGCGTCGCGCGGCGAAATGCGGCGCGCTTTGTTGCGCCTCTCCGCGGAAGGAATCGTCCAGCGCCAGCGCGGCCATGGCTGGCAGTTCTCGGAAAGCCTCGATAACCCGCAGGCTATCCTCGAGAGCTATGCCTTCCGCGAGGCGGTCGAGACCGCGGCGCTCAGCCAACCCGACTACCGCATCGATGGCGCCGCTCTGGAAAAGATGCGCAACGCGCATGAGGCGCTGATGCGCAAGCCCGCCTCCGAGATCGCGCCGGACATGTGGTTCCAGGTGAATGCGGAATTCCATGAGACGCTCGCCTCATGGTCACGCAACCGCTTCTTCCTGCAGGCGGTCAAGCGCCAGAATGCCMTGCGGCGCATGCATCAGTTCGTCGACTTCCCGCAATTGACGCCTGACCAGATCAAACAGTCCTGCGAGGACCATCTCGCCATCCTCGACGCTTTGGCCGCGGGGGATCGGCCGCGTGCCGTCGCCCTGCTCTCGGCCCATCTGAGCCAGGCAGCACAGGACTGGCGCAATCAGAACTAAAGACGCATGCGCGCCCTTGCCCCGGGGCTTGGCTTTTCCTTCGGTCTTCCTGATGGTTCGGGCGCCGCTCCCGAAAGGTGGCAAAGCCCACGCCTCTCCTTTGCCAGCAGGATGCCATGTCTGATCGCAGGAATATCGGCACCTTCGACTATGTCGTGATCGGTGCGGGGTCGGCGGGCTGCCTGCTCGCGAACCGGCTCTCGGCCGATCCATCCAAGCGCGTGCTCGTGCTGGAAGCCGGTGGCATGGACGACTGGATCTGGTTCCACGTCCCGGTCGGCTATCTCTACGCGATCGGCAATCCGCGTGCCGATTGGCGGTTCCAGACCGAGCCGCAGGCGGGGCTGGGCGGCCGGGCGCTCGCCTATCCGCGCGGCAAGGTCGTCGGCGGCTGTTCGGCGATCAATGCGATGATCTACATGCGCGGCCAGGCGGCCGATTATGACGGCTGGCGGCAACTCGGCCTGCAGGGCTGGAGCTGGGACGACGTACTGCCCTATTTCCTGAAGCACGAAGACCATATCGCGCCGCCGCCCGGCGGATTGCATCGCTCCGGCGGCGAATGGCGCGTCGAGAACCCGCGCGTGCGCTGGGCGATTCTCGATGCCGTCCGGGATGCGGCACAAGCGGCGGGAATCGCCAAGATCGACGACTTCAACACCGGCGACAATGAAGGGTCGGCCTATTTTCAGGTCAACCAGAAGCGCGGCCGGCGGGTGAGTTCCTATCGCGCCTTCCTGGTTCCGGCGCTTGGCCGCTCCAATATCCGGCTGGAAACCCATGTGCTGGTCGAGCGCATCATCATCGAGGAGGGCCGCGCTCGCGCGGTCGAATTCATCCATCAGGGTGAGAATCTGCGGGTGGACGTGAGTGGCGAGGTCGTGCTGAGCGCCGGCGCAGTCGGCTCACCTGCCATTCTCGAGCGATCAGGCATCGGCGACGGCGAACGGCTCCAGGCTCTGGGCATCGAGACGCGGCGCCATCTGCCGGGCGTCGGCGAGAACCTTCAGGACCATTTGCAGATCAGGCCCGTCTACAAGGTGGAGGGCGTGCGCACCCTCAACAGCGACTATGCGAAACTCTGGCGCAGGCCGCTGATGGCGCTGGAATATGCGGCGCTGCGCACCGGGCCGCTGACCATGGCGCCCTCGCAGGTCGGAGCCTTCGCCAAATCCTCGCCGGATTACGCCACGGCCAATCTCGAATTCCATTTCCAGCCGCTTTCGCTCGACAAATGGGGCGACGGGCTGCACCCGTTCGGCGCCTTCACCGCCAGTGTCTGCAACCTGAGACCTTCGAGCCGTGGCAGCGTGCATCTGAAGAGCCCCGACGCGAGCGACGCTCCCGCTATCTCGCCGAACTATCTCGCAACGGATGAGGACAGGCAGGTCGCGGTCGATGCGCTGAAGCTCGCGCGCCGGATCGTCGCGCAGCAGCCGCTCGCACGATTCAAGCCCCAGGAACATGTGCCTGGTCCCTCGGTGACGTCGGATGCGGAGCTTCTGGAGGCGGCAGGCCGGCTCGGCACGACGATCTTCCACCCGGCCGGAACCGCCAGGATGGGACGAGACGACGATGCCGGCGCCGTGCTCGACGAACGCCTGCGCCTGCGCGGTGTCGAGGGCCTGCGCGTCATCGACGCTTCCGCGATGCCGCGCATCACCTCGGGCAATACGGCCGCCCCGACGATGATGATTGCTGAAAAGGGTGCCCAGATGATCCGGGACGATGCCCGACGACGTTGACGACCCCGCGGCGCAGGAACCTGCGGTCAGCCTGGCTGGGGCATGCAGGGGGCCGGCTCGAGGTTGCGGCAGAGTCGCGATGAGGTCGACATCAAGACGGATTCATCCCGTCGTGATTGAAGGCCTGGTCGCTGCCTGACCCGCCTCCAATGCAGGCTCGCTCTCGTCCTTGAGTTCGACGCCTGTCAGCGAACGCCTGAGCGCTTCCCGTGTAAGCCAGGCGAGCTTGACGGCCGCGTGTTCGAAGGAGAGCCCGCCCGGGCGGATGTTCGAGACGCAATTGCGCGTGGCATCGCTCAGGCCGCGCCGCGGCGCGAAGGTGAGATAGACGCCAAGCGAGTCCGGTGAGGACAGGCCGGGTCGCTCGCCGATCAGCACCGCGACGAGGCGGGCGCCCAGTGCCTCGGCCGCCTCGTCGCCCAGCGCGACGCGTGCCTGGCTCGCAATCACGACCGGCGCGAGTGTCAGCCCCTGGCGCTGCAGTAACGGCAGCATCGCGGCGATGAGCGGCGCCGCATTCTGCTGGACTGCCGTCGAGGACAGGCCATCGGCGACGACGAAGGCGAAATCGAACGCACCGCGTCGGGCCTGCAGCATCGCCTGCGCCTCGGGAGAGAGACGCCGCCCGAGATCGGGTCGCCGCAGATAGAGATCGCGCGAGGGGGCGGCGCTCTCAACCTGCACCGTCTCCAGCGATAGCGCTGCGAGTTCGGCCGCGACCTCTTCGGGGCGGAACGGGATATGAACCGCGTCGCGTGCCTGCGCATGGGCGAGGCCGAAGCGCAGGACCTCGCGCGTCGGCAAGGAAGCACCCGCGCGGCCGAGCGCAATGCGGGCCGGCGTCAGCCGCGTCAGCGCCGCCCAGCGCTCGTCGGCCGGG
>NZ_JBFTRC010000101.1:0-32992 GCF_056399325.1 Allobosea sp. 01N443 | reverse complement strand
GGGACGGGATGTTCGAGCCGAGATTGTTCGGCGGCGCCGCCGAGAGCTTCTCGATGATGTCGGGATGGGCGACGACGGCGCCGACGCGCATGCCGGCCAGGCCCAGCCATTTCGAGAAGCTGTAGATGGTCAGCGTTCGCTCGGGATAGCGCGTCGCCGCCAGCGTGTGCTCATGCGCGAAATGGCGATAGGTGCAGTCGTGGATGAGGTAGGCCCCGGCCTCGCGCGCGGCCGCCACGATGCCGTCGATCTCGGCCGCCGTGCAGGCCGAGCCGAGCGGGTTGTTCGGATCGACGATGTAGATGACCTTGGTCTTCGGCGTGATTGCCGCCTTCAGCCGCTCCGGCGCGAGGCGATAGCCGTATTCCTCGCCATAGATCGGAATCTGCGTGACCTTCGCACCGACGGCCCGCGCAAAGGCCATCGGCCAGTTCCAGGTCGGGTCGGTGGTGATGAACTCATCTCCCGGCCCGAGCAGGCTGTGGCAGACATGGTAGAGCGAGGCGACCGCGCCGTCGGAGACAAGCGCGGACTGCCCGTCCAGGCCGAGATCGGCGACGATGCCGTGGCGCAGCTCCTCAAGCCCCGCCGGCGGCGCGTAGATGTGGAACTCCTCGTCGCGGATGCACTTCTCCATCGCCGCCAGCACGGCGGAATGCGGCGTCGCGTGATTGGTGTTCTGCCCCATCCAGCGCAGGCCGGCCGTGTTCACGAGCCGGTCGAAATGGGCATTGCGAACCTCGTAGGATTTCATGACATCTCCGTGCCGTGTCGCCATTCTGGTATAATGAAACGAGCATTCCGGTGCATTATGGCGAGTCGTTGCACAAAATTCGCATGCAGAACAGCCTAAAATTGTGACTTGCTGGCAAAAACGTATGCAGGATTGAATTTTCGGCATAATGGCGCTTGCGTCCAGCCGGGATCACGGTGATGCTTGTGCCAGCGCCGCCGAACGGCTGGCTCGCGATGGATCGAAGGGAGACTTGGATGCTTGTTTCACGTCGCAGCGCCCTCAGGGGCTTCGGTGCCGCAGCAGCAGCGGCGGCAACGGGCTCATTCGCCATGCCTGCGGTCTCGCAGGGCCTGAAGAAGGTTTCCTTCACGACTTCCTGGATCCCGGAGGGGCCGAACCTTTTCGCCTATGTCGCGCGCGACAAGGGCTTGTGGAAGCGCCATGGCCTCGACGTCTCGGTGGCGCGCGGCTCGGGCTCAGGAGCGGCGGCGCAGTCGGTCAGCGCCGGCACCTTCGATTTCGGCATGGCGGCCACGCCGACGGTGATCGTGCAGGCGGCGAAGAAGCTGCCGATTACCTGCATAGGCCAAATCAACTATGACGCGCTGATGGGGGTCGGCGTCCTGTCCGGCTCGCCGATCCGCGCGCCGAAGGATCTCGAGGGTAAGAAGCTGGGCGCGAGCGTGACCTCCGGCGAATATCCGTTCCTACCGCTCTATGCCGAGAAGGCCGGCATCGATCTCAAGAAGCTCCAGATCCTGCAGGTCGACGGCAAGGTGCGCGAGCGCACGCTGGTCGAGAAGCAGGTCGATGCGGTCTCCGCCTTCGCTACCAGCACTGTGCCGTCGCTGGCTCCCCTGGGCACGGATGTCCGCTTCATGCTTTTCTCGGCGGTCGGCATCGAGTTCTACGGCCAATCCCTGACGACCCAGCCGGCCCGCCTCCAGCAGGACCGCGCGCTTTGCGAAGCCTTCGTCCAGGGCGCAATGGAGGCCATCCAGTTCACGATGACCAATTTCGACGAAGCCGTGGACATCTTCCTCAAGGCCAATAGCGAGGTCGCGATCTCCTCGACCGGGAAGGAGTATGCGCGCATCGGGCTCGGGCTGACGAACCTCACCAATCTCGTGCCCGAGGTGAAGCAGAACGGTTTCGGCTGGGCCGACCCGGCCAAGGTCGCCACGATGGCCGATCTCGTGATGAAATATGCGGCGGGCGAAGGCTCCGTAAAGCCGGATGTCGGCACCCTGTTCACCAACGACTTCGTCGGCAAGATCAAGCTTTCACCCGCAGAGCTGGCGATCGCGGAGAAGAGCGCCGCGCCGTTCCGTAGATATGTCGGCTCCTGACCGGCGCAGCGAACGAGGCGACCACTGATGCTGAGTTTGGCACCCAAGGCGGAGCTTACCGTGGCCGAGACACCTCTCGTTTCGGCAACGGATGTCCAGAAGACCTATTTCACGCGGCAGTCGCCGATCCATGCCGTCGCCTCCGCATCTCTCGACGTGGCGAGAGGCGAATTCGTGTCGCTGCTCGGCCCGTCGGGCTGCGGAAAGTCGACGCTGCTGATGATGATCGCCGGGCTGGAGCGGCCGACGGCGGGCTCCATCATGCTTGCCGGCGAGCCAGTCGCGGCGCCGCGCCGCGACATCGGCATCATCTTCCAGGACGCGACCCTGCTACCGTGGAAGAGCACACTGGAGAACGTGCTCTTCCCGATCCGCATCCTGCGCCTGCCGATCGAGAAATACACCGACCGGGCACACAGCCTGCTCAAGATGGTCGGCCTTGCCGGCTTCGAGCACAAGAAACCAGGCGAACTCTCGGGCGGCATGCGCCAGCGCGTCGCGATTTGCCGGGCGCTGATCCACGATCCAGAGATCCTGCTGATGGACGAGCCGTTCAGCGCGCTCGACGCCATCACCCGCGACCAGATGAATGTCGCGCTGTCAGAGATTCTCGAAACTTACCGCAAGACAGTGATCTTCGTGACCCATTCGATCCGCGAGGCCGCATTCCTCTCCGACCGGGTGGTGGTGATGGGCGGACGACCGTCGACGATCATCCTCGACATGAAGATGCCCTTCCCGCGGCCGCGTCGGTTCGAGATCGAGGAAACCCAGGAATTCGCGCAGGTCTGCCGGAGATTGCGCCTGACCATCGAGGCCGCGCACGGCCATGGCGAGATTTCCGTCAAGCCAGATCACGGCAAGGCGACCGCCGCCGCCGTCAGCATCATCGAGTGAGGTCCAGCATGGCAAAGGCCACCATCGGCACCGAGACCGGTGCCGCCCTCCCGGCTTCCGGAGCCGGCCGATTTCAGGGCGCCGCCGGCCTGAGCAGCATCGTTCTGCCGCTTGGCCTGGCCTTCGTCGTGCTGGCGGCCTGGCAGCTTTACGTCACGATCTGGGAGGTCCCCTCGGTCATCCTGCCGTCCCCGGTCTCGATCGCGAAATACATCGTTGCGCGCTACGATATCCTGCTGATGCATGCGGTGCCGACGACGCTGGAATCCGCTGCCGGCTTCCTGCTCGCACTCCTGCTCGGCATCGCGCTCGCCATCCTCATCACCTATTCGGATATGGCGCGCGAGGCGCTCTATCCGAACCTGATCTTCTTCCAGCTCATCCCGAAGATCGCGCTCGCGCCGCTCTTCATCATCTGGCTCGGGGTCGGCTCGCAGTCGCGCATCGCGTTTTCGGTGTTCATCGCCTTCTTCCCCGTGGTCATCGCGACGACCGCCGGCTTCCTGAGCGTGGACCGGGGCATCCTGAGGCTGTGCCGCTCGCTGACCGCCACGGAATGGCAGGTCTTCACCAGCGTACGGTTCCCGATGGCCCTGCCCCATATCTTCAGCGGCATGAAGATCGCGATCACGCTGGCCATCATCGGCGTGATCATCGGCGAGTTCATCACAGCACAGGCGGGCCTGGGCTATCTCATCATCTTCGCGACGGCTCGCGCCGATACGGAGGTGTCGATGGCCGCCATCGTCGTGCTTTGCATCTGCGGCCTGCTCCTCTATGGGCTTGTGGCACTCGCGGAGGTGGTCGCGAACAGATTTTATTCGGCAGACAGCCGGTGAGGCGCTGAGCGTGATGGCGCGAGTGAACGGATCGATGACGCCGGAAGAGCCTGAATCGCTTTCGGCCGGAGTGGTCACCCGTCTTGAGGAAGAGATCCTCAAGGGGATTCGGCGGCCAGGCGACAAGCTGGACGAGCGCCAGCTCGCCGAGCAGTTCGGGATGTCGCGCACGCCGGTGCGCGAGGCACTACAGCGTCTGGCCGCCAGCGGCCTCGTGGTGTCGCGCGGGCGCCAGGGGCTACAGGTCTCGCAGATGTCGCTGGCCGACCTCCTCGACGCGTTCGGGGTCGTGGCCGAGCTGGAGGCGTTCGCCTCCTCCCAGGCCGCCCGTCGTATCCAGCCGGAACAGCGGGCGCGTCTCCAGGCGGCGCACCGGGCCTGCGCCGAAGCTGCCGGGTCCGAGGATGCGGAGGCCTTCTATGCGGCCAATCTCGATTTCCACGAGCTGATCGCCGCCGCGAGCCATAACCGCATCCTTCAAGATGAGCTGCGGCGGCTGACGCTCAAGATCTCACCCTACCGCCGCACCATCACTTACCAGCCCGGACGGATGCACTCGTCCATCCCCGAGCATGAGCGCGTGATGGAGGCGATCCTGCGGGGCGACGGCGTCCAGGCGGCGCAGATGATGCGCTCGCATGTGACCCTGCTCGGCGAAGGATTGTCAGACCTGCTGCATTTCCTGCGCACCTCCGGGCAGCACGGGCTGCTGACGGAGATGTCATAATGTCCGCCACCCCACACGCCGCAGCCCTCTCACCCTTTGGCTGAATTGCGCCACAAACGCCCGTCGCTCTTCCGGGCAACATGCGTCAGTTGCAGACATTTAAAAACTGCCGGAAACCAGACATCCGCGATTGGCCAACGAGTGTCCGATGATGACCATCTCGGACTTCGAAGCCAGTTGGTATCAGAGCCAACTTCCTTTCCAACGCGACTGCCGAGACTTGGGCGGCCAAACGTTTGAAACGAAGGCGCAGCTCGAAATCCCGTTGACGAGAGCGTCCCCGGGGCGGGGCGAGTTGGGAAGGGAGGCGCTCGACGCTTCCCTTCCCATGTCCTCAGAACCCGTCGACGTCGATGACGCTGCGGCCGGTTGTGACCGATCCTACTCTAGCCACGATCCTGCGCTTCTCGCAGGGCACGGACGCGGGCGCCGATATGCCGCCTTCTGTCTGCTCGGCGCGCTGAGGGGCTCGTCGCCACCGGTCTGTGGATGCAGGTCATCCCGCGGTCTAGCGCCACCTTGAGACCACGCGGCGTCTTCAATCGCCGAGGAACTTGCGCAGCGCGGCGTCGATGAATGCCGCGTCCTTCGGATTCTGCCCGGGCACGTTCACCCTGTGCCCCCATTTCGTGGGGATCGGCAGTAGCGTCGCGCTTCGCATCGCCTCAACTTCGGCGCGGCTGTCTTCGACCGGAAAATAAAGATCCGAGGCACTCGGCATGACGAGTGCGCGAGCCGAGATCGCCTTTAGAGCATCGTTCAGATTACCCCTGAAAGTCGGGCCCGTGCTGATGTCGGCCTGTTGCCAGGTGCGGATCATTGCGACGAGATCGTTGGCGTCGCGCCGGCTGAAACGCTCGTCCCAATCGCGGACCAGAAAATCCTCCAAGGAGGCGTATCCGAGCGTCCGGTAGGTCTCCTCGCGATAGAAGGTTTGTGAGAACGCCCAACCGGCATAGACTCGGCCCATCGAGCGGAAGCCAACTGTCGGGCACTCGGTGAATATGTCGCCTCGCCAGGCGGGATCGCCGGTTAGCGCCGCCTTGACGCCCTCGAGGAAGACGAAATTGTGCGGGGACGTCCGCGCCGATCCGCAGATCGGCGCGATGCGCTCGACCATGTCTGGAAACAGCGCTCCCCAGTGATAGGCAGCCTGCGCACCCATCGAGAAGCCGACGGCGAGCGCTACCCGGCGGATGCCGAGGATCTCGGTCAGCAGTCGATGCTGGGCGATGACATTGTCCTGCATGGTCGCATGCGGAAAGGAGGCGGGCCCTTGCGCGTGATTGCTCGGCGAGGAAGACAGGCCGCTGCCGAACAGGTTGATCATAACGATCGTATAGCGCTGCGGGTCGAGCGCCTGCTCTGGGCCGACCAGCCATTCGAGATCGCTGTGATGCGTTCCGAACGAGGTCGGATAGACGATCGCCGGTCGGCCAGAATCCAGCTCGCCGAAGACCTTGTATGCGAGTTGCGCGTTCTCAAGGACGCCGCCGCCATGAAGCGGCAGCTCTCCGAGCGCGGCGAGCCTGTAATCCGCTCCCGCAGGAGCCTGCACATGTCGCATCGACCGTCAGGCCCGGCCGAGATAATAGCGCGCCATCTGTTCGTCGGCGAGCAGCGCCTTGGCTGCGCCGGTGAGCACGATCCGGCCGCTGTCGAGGATATAGCCTCGGTCACTGATCTCGAGGCTCTGGCGCGCTCGCTGCTCGACGACGAGCGCCGCGATCCCGAGCTCCGGTAGCCCACGGATCAGGCCCAGCACCTGCTCTACCAGCGCGTGAGAGAGCGCCGCGGTCGGCTCGTCCAGCAGGATCATCTTCGGGCGCGGCATCAGCGCACGGGCGAAGGCGAGCTGTTGGCGCTCGCCGCCAGAGAGCGAGCCGGCCTGGGCGCGCCGACGCTCTGCGAGCGCAGGGAACAGATCGAACATCTCGCGGATTCGTACGCCACGGTCCTTTACATGCTCGACGACCTGCAGGTTCTCGGTGACCGTCAGCGGCCCAAAGACGTTGGCCACCTGCGGAACGTAGCTGATGCCGCATTTGATCCTGTCCTCGGCCTTCATGGCGAGGAGATCATGCTCGCCGAAGCGGATCACGCCGTTGCAGCGCGGCGCCAGCCCCATGATCGCCTTGACCAGCGTCGACTTGCCGGCGCCGTTGGTTCCCGCGATCGTGACGATTTCCCCGGCATCCACCGTCAGGTTCATCTGCTTGATGATGTCGACCTCGCCATAGCCGGCCGATACGTCCTCGACGGTCAAAAGCCTCATGCCACGACTCCGCCCATATAGGCTTCCTGGACCATCTTGTCCTCGAGGACTTCGTCCGGCTTGCCGTCGGCTAGCAGCCGGCCGCGATCCATGACCAGCATGCGTTGCACGAGCCGCGCCAGCGAGGACAGGTTGTGCTCGACGATAAGGAAGCCGACGCCGCGGGCATTCGCCTCGGCGATGCGCTCGGAGATCTCGTCGATCAGCACCGGGTTGACGCCCGCGAAAGGCTCGTCGAGCAGGATGAACTTCGGCTCCATCATCAGCGCGCGCCCGAGTTCGAGCAGCTTGCGCTGGCCGCCTGAAAGCCGGCCCGCAGGCTGCGACGCCACGGCGCCTAGCTTCAGGAATTCGATTACGCCGTCGACGCGTTCGAAGATCGAGCGTTCCTGCTCGCGCACCGCAGCGCCGCGGAAGAAGGGCGCGAAGACACCTTCGCCGACTTGGTCCTGGGCGCCGACGGCGAGGTTTTCCCTGACGGTGAGGTGCGAGAAGGGTCGGGGGACCTGGAAGGTTCGCGCCAGACCTAACTGGGCGCGCTTCTCGGCGCTGAACCCGCCGAGCGCGGTTCCGGCGAAGGTGATCTCCCCGGCATTAGCCTCCTGGAAGCCGCTGATCACTGCGAAAAGCGTGCTCTTGCCCGCGCCATTAGGGCCGATGATGCCGTTGAGGCTGTCTAGCCGCACGGAGAACGACATCGCATTGACGACGTCGAGCCCGCCCAGCCGCTTTCTGACGTTTTTGAGGGTGAGCGTCATGTGCGGCTGCGATCGGCAATGAGCCCCTGGGGGCGGTAGAGCATGAACAGGATCAGCGCGAGGCCGATCACGGCGAGGCGCAGGCTCGCCATCTGCACCTCAGTGACAATCGGCACGACGTCGCGCAGGAAGCGCGAACCCTCGAGGAAGACCAGCAGAATGGCCGAGCCGGCGATCGCGCCCGAAAGCGTGCCGGCACCGCCCATGATCATCGCGATCCAGACATAGAAGGTGATGATCGGCAGGAACTGGTCCGGCGAGATATAGGTGACGTAATGGGCGTAGAAGGCGCCGGCGAGGCCGGCGAGGCCGCCGCCCAGCATCAGCACCTTGACCTTCATGCTGGCCGGGTCCTTGCCGACTGAGCGCACCGCATCCTCGTCGTCGCGGACGGCGCGGATAAGCCGGCCGAATGGGCTGCCGGTGAGCTTGCGGATCGCCAGCACAGCAACGAGGAGACCTCCTATGACCAGCGCGAGATAGGCGAGGTCGGCCTTGCCGTAGCCGAGGCCGGCGAAGGGCCGCGGAATCCCCGCCAGCCCGCGTGTGCCGTTGGTCAGCCATTCCTCGCTGATGATGACGAGGCGGACAATCTCCGAGAAGCTCAGCGTGACGATGGCGAGATAGTCCGCTCTCAACCTGAGGCAGAGGATGCCAAGCGGATAGGCCATGACGGCTGCGGCGACGGTGCCGGCTACGACACCGAGCGTGATCGGATAGCCGGCGACAGCAAATAGCGCCGAGGTATAGGCGCCGACCGCGAAGAAGGCGACATGACCGAAATTGATCATGCCCGTATAGCCGTAATGCAGGTTCAGCCCGAGCGTCAGAAGTCCGTAGATGCTGGTCATGATGCCGATGGCGATCAGATAGGACATCATCTCAGCGCACCCGCTCCGCCTGGCCGAACAGGCCCTGCGGCCTAATGATGAGGACTGCGATCAGCGCCACAAAGGAGAGTGCGATCTTGTAGGTGAAGCCGACGAGTGGCGTCGACAGCTCTTGCACAATGCCGAGGCCGATCGCGGCGAGGACGGCGCCGACCGGGCTGCCGATGCCGCCGAGGATCGCCGCAGCGAAGGCCGGCAGCAGCAGGTCCCAGCCCAATTCCGGCGTCACCACCGTCTTGATGCCGACCATGATACCGGCGATGGCGCTGAGCAGCCCAACGATCGCCCAGAGCGTGATCATCACCTGGCCGGATCGGATGCCGCTTGCGCGCGCGAGGTTGCTGTCGGCGGCGACGGCGCGCATGCGCCGGCCCAGCGGCGTCAGGAAGAGCAGCGCAAAGACCCCGACCAGGACGGTCGCGGAAACACTAGCCAGCCAAATATCGATAGGCAGGATGCGCACGCCTGAGAGGTTGATGCCGCGCATGATCGGCACCCTGAAGACGTACTGATCGAAGCCGAGGAACAGGGTCAGCGTGCTGCGCAGGAAGAAGGCAATGCCGATGGAAGCGATGAGCGAGGTGACCAGAGGCCGGTCCGCGAGCTTCCGGAACACCAGCGAGTAGGAAGCCACGCTCAGAGCTACCGTCACGAGCATCGCGGCGATACTGCCGACGAGCAACGAGCCGGCCGCCGCAGCCTRCACGATCACCGCCGTATAGGCGCCGAGCGTCATGATGTCGCCGGTTGCGGCGTTCGGAAAGCGCGCCACCGCGAAGGACAGGGAGATAGCCAGCGCGGCAAGCGCGATAATCATGCCCTGCACGGCGCCGGACACGACGAGGTTGAGGTAATCGGCGAGGTTGGACATCGAGCTTTCCAAAATCCGGGCCGGGCGTACTGGACGCCCCGACCCGGCGTGTCTCACTTCAGGACGTAGCGCTTGGCGTACTTGCCCTTGTCGATCGAGAACACCGCGAAATCGGCGACCGCGTTGCCTTCCTCGTCGAAGTCGAGGCGGCCCGACGCGCCTTCGTAGTTGATCTTCTGGCCGGCCTTCAGCGCCTTCTGGCCCTCGGCGAAGCTGCTCACCTTCTGGCCGTTCGGATTGGCGACCTCGCGGATCGCCTTGGCGATGGCGAGGTTGTCGGCGGCGGCGCCGGCTTTCTCGATCGCCAGAGCGAGTGTGATCACCATGTCGTACGACTGCGCCGCGAAGACGTTGTCCTCGCCGGTGGAGCCCAGCGCCTTCTTGTACTCCTCGCTGTAACGCTTGAAGGCAGCGCCCTCGATGTCGGGAACAGACTCGTAGACGAGCACGCCCTCCGACACCTCCGGACCGAGCGCCGAGATCAGCTGTGGGCCGGCGGCCCAGCCCGGGATCAGGAACTTCGCGGTCGCGCCGAGCTCATAGGCCTCGCGAAGGATGATGCTGGTGTCCGGCAGATAGCCCGAGAGCACCACGACGTCGGGATTGGAGGCGAGTGCCTTCTGCAGCTCCGAACGATAGCTGGTGCGGCGCGGCTCATAGACCACCGACGCGAGCACTTTGCCGCCGGAAGCCTCCCAGAACGTCCGGAAGAAGCCGACATTGCCGGTGGCGGCATCGTTGTTGAACGCCATGATAGCCGGCTTCTTGAAGCCTTCCTTGGCGACCGCAGCGGCCATGGCCTGGCCGTTGTACTTGCTGCCCGACTGATAGCCCCAGCCCAGCAGGCGCTCGTTCTGCGAGAACAGCTGCGGCGCCGACGAGGTGTGCATGAAGATCGTGTTCGACGACTTCGTCAGCGGCTGGATTGCGAGCGAGACGCTGGACGACCAAGTGCCGAGGATCGCATTGACCTTGTTGACCTCGATCAGCTTCTTGGCCGCGAGCACCGCGGGCTCTGGCGAGGTCTGGTCATCCTCGGCGAAGACCTCGAGCTTGCGCCCGGCGGCTCCGCCCGCCGCGTTGACCTCGGCCGCCGCGGCGATGATGCTCTTCTGCATCCCAGAGCCATATGTGTTGCCGGCGCCCGTGACCGGATTGAGCGCGCCGAGACGGTATGCCTCCTGGCTGAAGGCCGAGGTAATTCCGGCCAGCAGCAGCGTGCCGAAGCCGATCGCCGCGAGGCCCATTCGCCGTCTGTTGATCGAAGTCATATCCATGATCTCCCCTGTTTATCGCGATGCGAGACGTGTCGGCTAAAGCTCGTTCTTGACGAAGCGGCCGCCCTGGACGATGGCGCGCAGATGCTCTCCCTGGCCCTGCAGCAGGCCGAGATCGTCCAGCGGGTTRCCATCGACGACGAGTAGGTCGGCGTAGGCTCCGGGCGCGACGACGCCGAGCTGGCCGGCCATTCCGATGAGTTCGGCGCCCGTCTCGGTGGCACTACGGATCACCTCGGCGGCGCTCAGTACGGCGCCGCGGATCCGGAATTCATCCGACTGGTAGCGATGCAGATCGCCGAGCAGGTCGGTACCATAGGCCATCTTCACGCCGGCCGCCTTCGCGATCTCCAGCGACCGCGTGCCGACATCGAGCACCTTCGCGAGTTTCTCCAACCCGACCTCGGAGAAGCCGAGCGCGCGACCTTCCCGCGCTAGCGCCTCATAGGTCACCAACGTCGGCACCATGAAGGCGCCGCGCTCGGCCATCAGCGCGGCCGTCTCCTCGTCGATCAGATTGGCGTGCTCGATGCTGCGCACGCCGGCCCGGACGCAGCGCGCGATCGCATCGGCCGTGTAGGTGTGCGCCATCACATAGGTGCGGGCACGACGCGCCTCGTCGACAAAGGCCTCCAACTCCTCTTCCGAATATTGCAGGAAGTCGATCGGGTCCGCCATCGAGGCGACGCCGCCCGAGGCCATAATCTTGATGTGGTCCGCGCCGAGCCTGATCTCGTCGCGCGCGGCGCGTCTGACCTCCGGCACGCCATCGGCGATGCGGCCGATGCCGTTGAAGAGATGGTCGAGCGAGCCGGGGTCCGGCTGATCGATCTGGGGACGGAAGTCACCATGACCACCCGTCTGGCTGATCGCCCGGCCGCAGATGAAGAGCCGGGGGCCGACGAACAGGCCCTGCTCGACGGCGAGCTTGAGCCCACGATCGGCCCCGCCCGCATCACGCACGGTCGTGAAGCCACGCATGAGCATGTCGCGCATGATGCGCGAGGCTCCGGCCGTGACCAGCGAGACCGGGAGCTGACGCGTCGGGGCGAGATTTAGCTGCACGGCGGTGACGTGGGCGTGGCAGTCGATCATGCCCGGCATCAGCACGCGACCGCCCAGGTCGATGGTTTCGCCATCGCCGTCGCTGGGCGGGCGGTCGCTGATCTCGACGATGCGCTCCCCCTGGATCGACACGCAGATATCGGATCTCAGCTGCCCCATACGGACATCGAGCATGCGGAGATTGGTCAGGTGCTGGCGGCTCAACCGATCCTCACAGATTTAACGCGGCCCCGGCTCCCCATCGCATTCTCGTGAACCGGAGAAGGTTCTTGTGCGATGAGGGTAACCTAGGCAAATAGGTATGAGGGCTGATTAAGGTTGGCGATGACGGGGCTGTCCAGTCACCGTGCTTACCTAGGCAACCGGCATTCCCCCGGAATGCGGTTGGTCTCGTGCCGGGGAGGAAAGATGAACTACGAGGAACTGTTCGTTCGACTGCCGGTGTCCTGCGCAGTCCTCTACAAGCGTGTCATCGTCGAATGTAACGCGCTGTTTTGCGAGATGTGGCGCGGCACGCCGGACGAGATCAAGGGGCAGTCATTCGCCGCATTCTACTCGTCGGTCGAGGAGTTCGAGCTGCGAGGCCGGCGGATCGCTCCCATCCTCGCCGAGCAGGGCTTCTATTCAGACGACTGGCTGATGAAGCGCTGCGACGGCGAGAATTTCTGGTGCCGTGTCAACGGGGCGACGCTCGACCGGGGCCAGCCCTACGATCGCGTAATTTGGACGTTCGTGGATCTGAGCGTCGCGGCGGCGCCCGGGGTTTCGTCCAGCCATCGCCTCACTTCGCGCGAACGAGAAGTCGCGAAGCTGCTCTACGAAGGCTGCAGCAGCAAGGACATTGCGCGGACGCTGCAGATCAGCCACCGGACCGTCCACATCCACCGAGCGAATCTTTTGAAGAAATTTGGCGTATCAAGTACCGTCGATCTGCTCAAGGTTCTTTCCATATAAGTGGCTTGCACCGGTAGATCGCGATCAAATCCACTTCGACAGTGCGCCATTTGCGGACCTCCGCGGCATGCCCGAAACCGGATGTCCCCCTGAGCGACATGTTAGACCTTTCAGGCCCCGCCAGCGCGGTTACGAAGTTGCTCTTCGCATGGTCCACGAAGGCCCGGACCCGATGGCCTCTACACCTACGTGCATGGGGTGCTTCGGCACGAGGACGACGAGAACGGTGCGTGGTCCTGGTGGATCTCCCGGATGATGCGGCGGCGCTCGGCGGCGTTCAGGTACTTGCGCCCGCCGAGCGTGCCGTGAAGCGAAAGTCCCTGGGCGTTATGCATCGAGGCGCCCTCCTTGCCTCCCCCCGACGCAACCGTATTGCCCATAAGGTTCCAGCCTTGCGACCGATTTCGAGTATCGCGGGAGGATTATGGCTTACAACCGTCCGCGGGCGTCGTGTGATGGCGACCCAGACCTGGAGCGAGACCCACGTGCAGGGGTCCGGCTATGCCGCCATGCCGCCATGCCGTCATGACGTTATGGCCAATGGCACTACGTCTGTTTCGAGCCGCGCAGCAGACATTCAACTCTGTCAACGCCGAGGTCCGGTATGGGCCGAGGCTGTGTGCAAACGCGCTGACGGCGTTTGAGCGGCGAGCGGCGTGAACGCGTGACGAGATCGGGCGCAGGCGCGGATCGCTTCCATCAGCGACTTGGCACCGATGATGGCGATGACGCGTTTGAGGTTATAGGCGAGGACGTGGAGCCCGATCTCGGTCTTCTGGCCTGCGGTTCGCAATCCTCGCTCCTGAGTGAGCGCATGAAGCTGAATGGCCCCAATTGGCTTCCTCCCGAGCCCTTCAGGGGTTTGGGTGCAACGGCCCAGATCGCCTGGGAACAATGGCTTGCCGGAGCGGAACGCTGATCCGGTGCGCGATACCGCCCCTGCAGGGACGGGCGGCATCGTGGGCAGGGGGGCGCTGAGGACGATATGGGGGCCCAAGCTCCGTTCGATCCATCGGATCGAAGCGGGCGACAACACTCGGCCCGCCAGATCGCTCCGCTACGTCCGGCAGGCCGAACGTCGGCTTATCCTTTGATCGGCGTACCTACATTGCCGATCAACTGCTTAGCCGACACGTAGGCGTGCTCCGTCTGGCGCAGCACATAGCCCGGCATCGGACTGAGGATCTCCTCCGGGGCGCTGCGCGCTCCTGCCGTCGGATGCAGCAGCGCCACGCGCTGGCCCTTCGTGACCTCGTCACCGAGCGCGACGAGATGTTCGACGAGGCCCGCTCGCGACGCCAGGTACTGGCCTTCCGGCCCGGCCGTGAAATGCACGCCGGCGAAGGGGAGGGGCTCCAGCATCGGCTTGATCGCGCCGAAATCGGCCAGCGCGCGCAGCAGCCCTTCTTCCATGATCGTTAACTCGGATGATTTCATGCGCCCGCCGCCACCCTCGACCTCGATGGAGGCCAGATCGGCAAGTTTCGCGGCGCCGCAGGCAGTTTCGTCGATTCCGTCGACATGCTGCACGAAACGATAGCCCCATGCCTCCATCAGGCGGTTCAGGCGGGCGTCGTCGACGGTGCTTTTCGCCGTCGTGAAGCCGAAGACCATGGGCACGACCGAGACATCGCTGCCGCCGGCATGGACGTCGATCAAAAGGTCGACAGCCGGAAACAGCACTTCTGCGGCGAACGCGCAGAGCCGCTCGGTTGGCGTGCCGTCGGCCTTGCCGGGGAAAAAGCGATTCATGTTCTGTCCATCGATGGGCGAGAGGCGCTTGCCCTTCTGTGAGGCGGGGAAATTGAGGGACGGCACGATGATCACGCGCCCGGTCACGTCAGCGGGTTCGAGCCGCTCCGCAAGTCGCCGCAGGACGATCTGCGCCTCGTATTCGTCACCATGGATGCCGCCGCAGAGCAGGACGGAGGGGCCCTTGCCGTTATTGATGCAGCAGACGAAATCACCGGTGACGCCGTCGAGGGCACCGGCGATCGGCCCGAGATCGTAGTTGAACTTGCCGGGGCGGGTCGCGTCGAATTCAGGAAGCATAGCCGTGTCCTTCCGACCGACAGGGACAGCAAGCCAAGGCTGTACCCGTCGGCGCTGGTTTCAGATGGATGGTGGTTCAGGCGGCGGCGCGGCCGAGCGGCGCGGCGGCAAGCATCGCGGCCGGCTTGTGAAACCGCGCCGGGGAGAAGGGCTCCAGGACCTCTGGCTTCACGCCGGAGATCAGCCATTCCGTGAAGAACTTGGTGAACCCCAGCGAGATCGCGAAGCCATGGCCGGACCAGCCATAGCCATAGATGGTGTTGGCCAGGCCCTCCGCCTGTCCGATCAGCGGAATGTGGTCGACGGCGACGGTATCGACCCGCGACGCGTCCGCCTTGAGGAAGGTCGAGTTGTCGATGAAGGGCAGGGTCAGGATCGCATCGGTCACGTTCTGCGTCATGGCACTCAGCGAGCCTTTCCAGAGGCCCTCCGGTGTATGGGCGACATGGGCGCCGCCCGACAGCATGATCGTTCCATCCGGGAGTTGCTTGACCGCGAGGCGCCGATGGGCGTGCGAGAGAAGATGATTGACCGTCTTCTTCAACGGGTTCGAGACGTAGTGCATCTGCGGCATGAGGTTCCAGACCGGCCCGAGCTCATGCGGCTTGAGAACAGGCTTCAGCAGCGTCTCCGCGCCGGCATTGGCGACCACCACCAGCCGCTCTCCGACCGGGACTATCTCGCCGTCGGCGAGCTTCACGGCGGTGGCGACCCCGCGCGCATGCAGGATCTCGACGACCTTGGCGCCCGTGCGGATCACCGCTCCGGCCTTCGTCGCCTGCGCTGCGAATTGCAGCGTTGCGAATGTGTGGTCGCCGACGCCGTCATTGGGGCAGTAGATCGCGCCGATGATACCGGGGGCGAGCTCGGGTTCCCGAGCCAGCGCCTMATCGCGCGTCAGGACCTGCGAAGGCGTACCGAGCCGCGCCTGTGCGGCGGCGTTTGCCGCCATGCGCCCGAGCACTTCGTGTTCGCGATGGCCATACGAGACGTCGTAGACCTGCAGGCCACCGAGGCGGCGGAACCCGACACCGCCCTCGAAACTCTCCTGATAGTCGCCCCAAAGCTTCAGGGCGACGGCGCAGATGGGCAATTCGCGCAGGTCGCGGCCATTGGCGCGCACGCCGCGCTCGCCCGGTCCGCCGGAGGCGCCGCCGGCGATTTCGCCGGCCTCGAGGAGCGTCACTGTCTTGCCGGCGCTCGCCAGTTGATAGGCCAGGCTCGTGCCGTAAATGCCCCCGCCAACGATGACGATTTCGGAGGCATTGCTGTGATCGGACATCGATCAGTTCCTTATGTTGCTTCGGTGGTCAAAGTCGGGGAGGCGTTCATCCGCGAAGTGACAGGTCGCGGTGCTGCGGCCTCCCGGCGCAGGCAGGGATGGTGGAGGATCCTCGGCGCAGGGACGTGGCACGCGTCCATCGGCGGTTTCGACGACCGTGGTCGCTCCGATGGCGAGCCGCCGCGCCAAGGGGCAGCGTGTGTGGAAACTGCAGCCCGGCGGAATCGCGAGCGGGCTCGGAATCGAGCCCTCCAGCACCGGCGCTGGCCGGTCGCGGGAGATCGGGGCGGAGTGGCCGGCGATCGCCATCAGGCTTTGCGTATAGGGGTGGCGGGGTGCGCCGCAGACCTCGCCGACATCGCCTTGCTCGACGAAGCGGCCGAGATACATCACGCCGACGGCATCGGCCATATGTTCGACCAGGGCCAGATCATGCGTGATGATCACGTAGGTCAGAGCAAGCTTGGCCTGAAGATCGGCCAGGAGATTGATGATCTGTGCCTGGACCGAAACGTCGAGCGCGCTGACCGGCTCGTCGAGGACGAGCACCTCCGGCTCGCAGATGATTGCTCGGGCGATGGCAACGCGCTGGCGTTGTCCGCCGGACAATTCATGCGGGTAGCGCCCCAGATGGGCCAGGTTGAGACCGACCAGCCCAATCACCGTCTTGATCCGGTCGAGCTTGGCTGTGCGTTCGCGATGGAGCCCGTGCACGGTTAGCGCTTCACAGAGCGTATCGAACACGGTCATCCGCGGATCAAGCGAGGCCCTCGGATCCTGCAGGACGAGCTGAACCTTGCGGCGCATCGTGCGCAGGCCGGCTGAATCTAGCGTCGAGAGCGGCACGCCATCGATCGTGACCTCGCCCTCGGTCGGTCGCAGCAGCCCGACGACGAGCCGTGCCAGCGAGCTCTTGCCGGAGCCGGATTCTCCCACGATGGCGAAGCAGGTTCCGCGCTGGACGCGGAATGAAACCCTGTCGACGGCCCGTACCACAGGCGCCGCCACACCGCTCAGAAAGCGCCGCCTGCCACCGAAATGCCGGCTGACATCCGCGACTATAACGATGTCGTCGGTGTCGGTTCCGGGGACGCGAGGTGGGAGTGGGAAGGGCGCGTTCATCGCGTTGCCTCCTCGGCAAAGACGCAGGCCACGTCGCGGCCGGCGACGGCCCGGAGACCAGGCTCGCTTGAGGCGCATTCCGCCCGGTTGGCGCTGCGCTGGCAGCGGGGACGGAATGAGCAGCCCGATGGCAGGCGACCGATCAGCGGCGGCTCGCCAGCGATGGTCCGCAGATGCCGGCCTCGGCCTTCGCTGCCACCCGGCGCCGACGCGCGCAGTGCCTGAGTATACGGATGGAGCGGTCGCTCCAGCACGCTCGCAACATCGCCGCTTTCGACGAGCCGGCCCGCATACATCACCGCAACGTCGTCGGCGAAGCGCGCGACCAGGTTGAGATCATGGGTCACGAGCAGAATGGCCATGCCACGCTTCTTCTGGATCTCGGTCAGCAGGACGAGGATCTGCTGCTGGATCGTCACGTCGAGCGCACTGGTCGGCTCGTCGGCGAGCAGCACTTCGGGGTTCTGAGCAAGGGCGATGGCGATGACGATGCGCTGCTTCATGCCGCCGGAGAACTGGTGCGGGTACATGTCGAGCCGGCGCTCGGGATCGGCGATATTCACGTCGCGCAGCAGTGCAATGCAGCGCTGCCGCACGGTCTCCGAGTCGAGCCGGGAGCCGGCCGTGACCGCCTCGGCGAGCTGGTTGCCAATGGTGAGCACGGGGTTCAATGCGCTTGCCGCATCCTGGAACACAATGCCGACCTTGCGGCGTCGCAGATCGCGCAGGGCGGCGGGGCCGAGGCCCAATGCCGGCTCGCCCCCGATGCGGATAGCGCCTGCCGTAATCGCAACTTCCTGCGGATTGACCAAGGTGCCGACTGCCCTCAGCAGCGTCGACTTGCCGGAGCCGGATTCACCGACCACCGCCAGAGTCCGGCCCGGCTTGATCGCGAGATCGACACCGCGCACAACCTCGAGAAGGCCCTCGCCCGTGCGGTAGGCGATGCGCAAGCCACGAACTGAAACGGCCAGGTCGGTCGCTTTCTCCGCGGATTGCTGCTGCGCTTCGCCTGGCGGAGGGCGGCGCCGCAACAGGCTAAGAATCGGAGGCCTGCGGGCGACACGCCGGCTCGTCGGATCGTAAATCGTACGCAGAGCGTCTCCGAGCAAATTGAAGGCTAGCGCCGAGACGGCGAGGAAGAGCCCAGGGAACGTCGCGAGATAGGGATGGCTGCGAATATAGGAGCGGCTCTCCCCCAGCATCGTTCCCCATTCGGGGAAGGGCGGCTGGGTGCCGAGTCCGAGGAAGCCGAGGCCCGAGGCGGAGAGCAGGGTCGAAGCGAACAGCAAGGTCGACAGCGTCAGAAGCGTGCCGGAGATGTTCGGCAGCACATGGCGCAGGATCACCCGCACCGGATTGGCGCCCAGCGCGATCGAGCCTTCGATATAGGGCTCGGCGAGGATGCTGAGTGTCACCGCCCTTGCCGTGCGCGCAAAGACCGGGATCGCAACGATGCCGACCGCGATGATGACGTTCTGCATATTGGCGCCGAGGATCGCGACGACCGCCAGCGCAAAGACGATATCGGGGAAGCTCAGCATGACATCGATGGCGCGCATCACCGCGGCTTCGATCCAGCCCCTCCGCCAGGCGGCGAGGACGCCGAGCGGCACGCCGACCAGAAAGGCCACGGCGACGCCGCCTACTCCGATGCCCAGCGTCGCACGGGCGCCGACCAGGACGCGGCTGAAAACATCGCGGCCGAGCTGGTCGGTGCCGAACCAATGCGCGGCGGAAGGTGGCCGCAGGGTCTGGGCGAAGTTCTGGCGAAAGGCATCCTGAGGCGCCAGCATAGGCCCGAAGATCGCGAGCAGCAGGTAGAGCGTGACAAGCGTCAGGCCTACGACGCCTTTCGGCTGTGAAAGGATGCGTCGCAGCAGCAGCCAGCGCGACTGCGGTGCAAAGGCGTCAAGGGGTGCCGCTCTTTCAGGTGCGGAGAGCACGTTCGGCATGATGCTCATGTCGCCCGCTCCTGCTCGCGCGTGCGGGGGTCGAGCCACTGGGTCAGCAGGTCGGTGACGAGATTGATGATCACGAAGAAGAACGCGAACATCAGGATGGCATACTGGATCACCGGATAGTCGGCGCGGGAGACCGCATCGACGAGCAGGCGACCGACGCCTGGAATGCCAAACACGGTTTCGGTGACGACCGAGCCGCCCAGCATGCCGCCAAACTGTACGCCGGCGACGCTGACCGCAGCGATCAGCGAATTGCGCAGCGCATGGAACAGGACGACGCGGGTCTCGCTGAGCCCCTTGGCCCGGGCGGTATCGAGATAGTCCTTGCCCATCGATTCCAGCAGGCTCGTGGCGACGAGGCGGCTGAACATCGCTGCCGGGCGCGTCGCGATGACGAGGATCGGGAGGACGAAATGGGCAGGCGTCGAGGCGCCGGCCGCGGGCAGCCAGCCGAGATTGACCGCGAAGAGCCAGATGCAAAGCAGGCCCAGCCAATAGATCGGCATCGAGATGCCGGCGAGCGTGAGCACCGTGATCGCAGCATCGGCGAGCCCGCCCGGCCGCATGGCGCAGACGATGCCGGCAATCGTGCCGACGACAAGACCGAGTGCGAGCCCGCCGATCGAGACGATCAACGTATTCGGCAGCCGCTCCGAGAGCTCGACGACGACGGGGCGGTGCGTTCGGAAGGACGTCGCAGCGGATGGATCCCAGATGCCGCGCAGAAACTGGCCGTACCGCGTGAGAAGCGGCTCGTTCAGGCCGAGGAATTTGCGGATGCTCTCGATCTCTTCGTTCGAGGCGGTCGGCCCGGCGAGGATCTGGGCCGGATCGCCCGGTATCAGGTCGACGAAGAGGAAGACGAGCAGGGAAACCGCAAAGAGCGTCGGCAGCGCGCTGCCCAGGCGTTTGAGAACGAACATTGCCGCTTCTCCGCTATGCAAGCCTCACTTCAGCGTGACCTTGTCGAAGACCAGCGTCTCGTTCGGCTGGATMGCCAGACCCTGAACGCGGTTGGCTACGCCCAGCGCCTGGGTCTGGTACCAGAGGAAGAGGAAGGGCTGGTCGCTCCAGACAATGTTCTGGATCTCGCCATAGATCTCCTTCTGCTTTGCCGGGTCGGTCGCCATGCGTCCCTCCTTCAGCAATGCATCGACGCGCGGATTTGTGTAGCCGGCTTCAGGGTCGAAGGCGATCGGCGGGAAGGTCTTGCGCAGTTCGTCCTGAGTGCCTGGGCCGACCATGCCGACGGATGGTGTGCCCAGTCCGCCAAGAATTCCCTTGGTGATGCCTTCACGATCGATCGCGAGGTTCAAGGCCTTGCGCACGCGCGGGTCGGCGAGCGGCCCGCGCAGCACCATCTCCATGTTGATGGAGAACATGCTGGGTGGGTTGATGACCTTGGCGTCCTTCAAGGCATTGATCGCCGGCATGGATTCAGGTGGTACGCGTTCGACGACATCGACGCTCCCGGTTTCCAGAAGCGCCATGCGGGAGCCGTCTTCGGGAACGACAGTGAAGTCGATGGCCTTGAGCGTCGCCGGATAGTCGCCGGAATAGGAAGGGTTGGGGACGAGCCTGAAGCCTTCGCCACCGATGAATTTCTCGACCATGTAAGGGCCGGAGCCGATGGGCTTTCGGCCATATTCTGCGCCCATGGCCTGCAGCGCCTTGACGTTGACGATGCTGGCGGCCGTGTTGGACAGCAGCATCAGGATATGCCCGTTCGGCTCAGCGAGGTGGAACTCGACGGTATCCTCGCCTACCGCTTTGATCGTCCCGAGCGAGGCATAGAGGCCGCGATAGATCGAGCCGGTCTTCTCGTCGAGCATGCGGTTGAAGCTTGCCGCAACGGCCTCGGCGTTCAGCGGGTCGCCGTTGCTGAATTTCCTGCCTGTCCGGATCTTCACCGTGAAGACCTTCCCATCGGGCGAGAAGGCATGGTCTGTCGCAAGATTCTTCTGGACGTTGTTCTGCGGATCGAGCCGGAAGAGGCCCTCCATGACGGCCAGATCAACCGCATTCCCGACCGGAAGATCATTGAAGGCGGGATCGAAGGTAGCCGGGTCCGCACCGACCGCGATGCGAAGGATGCCGGCCGGCTGCGCCTGCACCTGGAGGGCCATGATCGACACGCCGGCGGAGAGAGCGGCGACGTAGCAGGATCGACGAAGGTTGCGCATGTTCGACTGTTCCCCAAGCTCGCAAAGATATCGTTCCATGACGGCGCAGCCGGGCGAATGCCCCGCCTAACGCTATGGAGGGATTGCTGTTTTTGCTTCCTTGGTCGCTTTCGCGCCGCGATTGGATCGGGCGCAGCAAAGTCAGCGACGGCCTTTAGAGAACCACACGCATTGATCTGCCTCAAATTCATAATTATGCGATGTATATGAACTGAGGTTATGGCGAGGCCGCATGAATTATCGGCAGGTGGAGGTTTTCAAGGCGATCATGGACTCCGGCTCCATTACGGAGGCGGCGACCATGCTGCGGATCTCGCAGCCGGCGGTCAGCAAGGCGCTGAAACTGCTCGAAGACGAACTCGGGTTGCGGCTCTTCTCGCGAACCACGAAGGGGATCGCTGCAACGGAAGAAGCGCGGGCGCTCTACACGGAAGTCGAGCGCACCTATTTCGGTATGCAGAATCTGGCGCGCTTCGCCGCTAGTCTGCGCGACCGCAAGCAGGGCCGCATCGTGGTCAGCACGATTCCAGCGCTGGGGCTCGCCTGGCTCCCGGCCATGGTTGCGCGGTTTTCCGCAGCCCATCCGGATGTCACCATCTCGCTGCAATCCAGCAATTCCACCGACGCCGCCCGGCTTGTCGGTACTGGCGAGATCGATCTCGGCATCGCCCAGCTGCGAAGCGAGGAATACAATCTGTCGCGCCGCAAGCTGTTCGACCTCGAAGGCGTCATCGCCTTGCCGGAAAGGCATCGATTGACGAGCAGGTCGGAAATCAGGGCGGAAGACCTCGCCGACGAGGCCATTGTCGGGCTCGGATTGGATGACGAATTCCGGCGCCGGCTATCCCAGGCGCTCGATGGCGCGAGCGTGCGATACCGCTCGATGATCGATGCAAGCCTGGGCGTCACGGTTTGCACCCTCGTCGCCGCAGGATGTGGCGTGGGCATCGTCGACAGCGAGGCCGCTCGCACCCAGGCCGGGAAGGGGCTTGTGTTTCGTGCGTTCAGCCCGAGGATACGCGTGCCGATCTATCTGTTCCGCCAGCGCGGGCGCCCCACCAGCAAACTGGTGGAGGCGTTCAGTGCCAGCTTGTTGCCGCCGGCGCCCTTTCGAGGGGGCGATCGCGGGGATGACTGACGGCTGCATCCTTCAGGCTTCGTCGTGCCTGACTATCGGCTGAGCCGGGTTTTGGCTCTGCATGGGCCGGGCAAGGGTCGCAGTTTGGAATCGACAGGGTGCGCGGACGCACGGTGATCTCGGGTTTCTCAATCACGAGCAAGGAGCGGGGCATTGATGAATCTCAGGCATGTCGAGCTTTTCCGTCACATCATGAAGTTCGGAACGCTCACGCAGGCGGGCGAGATCATGGCCATCTCGCAGCCAGCGGCGAGCAAGATGCTCTTCCAGCTCGAGAGGTCGACGGGGATCACCCTGTTCCAGCGCACCAAGGGACGGCTCAAGCCGACGCGCGACGGCGAACTGTTCTTCGCGGAGGTCCAGCGGACCTGGGAAAGCATCGAGCGGCTTGAACGGATGTCGAAGGACATCAGTCAGATGCGCTTCGGCCGCCTCAATCTGGGCGTGAAACCGGCGCTGGCCGGCACGCTGATGCCGCCGCTGATCGCGCGTTTCCGCCGCAAACACGAGAATACGACGATATCGCTGCACTCGCGCAGTTCCGAGCGCGTGATCGAATGGGCCATTGCCGGGCAGATCGATCTCGGCATAACCAATACGTCGACGCCGCATCCCAATGTCGCGTGCCGCGTCATGGCGCGCATACCTGGCGTCTGCATCGTTCCGGAACAGCATAAGCTCGCGGGGCGCAGCGACGTGCGGCCTGAGGATTTCGACGGAGAGGATTATGTCTCGATCGGCGCGATCGAGCGCAGCACGATCATCGAGAAGGCTTTTGATGCTGCCGGCGTGCGGTTGCGGATCATGATCGAGGCGCCGATGGCGCATTTGACCTGTGCTCTGGTCGCGAACGGGGCGGCTGTCGCCATCGTCGACGAGATCAATGCGCTGGCCTTTCGCGGCCGCGGCCTCGTCGTGAAGCCCTTTCTGCCGGAGATCTCCTTCCCCGTCTGGCACCTGCGGCCCCTCAGCCTGAGCAGCTCCTCCCTTGCCGAGGCCTTGACCCGCGATCTCGAGGACGAATTCGAGCGGCTTGGCTATCGGGCCGAAGCTTAAGCACCGCTTGGAGGCTGGGCCGGTCGAAGGCCTAACTCATAACCTGAAGGAATGAACTAGCAAAAACATATTCTTTGACGGCCTATTTTTCGGCCCATACGCTCCTTGTCATTGACGTAGATCAAACAGAAACCGCCAGTTCCATTCGCGCCTAACAACGCTGTGGAGCGAATGAGATCTGCTGTCCCGTTGACTTGGAGAAATATTCGCCGATGCGGATTTTCGTCTTCCTGACGAGAAGAATGATCTTTGCAGCCCTGCTGATGCTGGGCGTCAGTGCGGCGATCTTCTTTCTGGTCAATTCGATCGGCAACCCGATCGAATTGATGATGGCGGAAACACCCGGCATGACCGGCGAGGTGATCGATCGGATGAAGGCCTATTACGGGCTCGATCATCCGCCGATGACGCGCTACCTGCTCTGGCTGAGCCGGATCGTCCAACTCGATTTCGGCACCAGCATCGTCTACAACCAGCCTGTCGGCTCGCTCATCCTGACCTGGGGTTGGCAGACCCTCAAGATTCAGCTTCCCGCGATCCTGATCGCCCTTGCGGTCGCGATCCTGTTCGGTGTCACGGCGGCGCGCCGACAACACTCGCGCTCCGATTTCGCGGTGATGGCCACGGCGCTGCTGGGGCAGTCGCTGCCAGCCTTCTTCCTTGGCATCCTGTTGATCTTCATCTTCTCGTACAGCCTGGACTGGCTGCCGAGCTACGGCGCCTATTCGACCCGCAATCCTCTCTGGGGCAGCCCGACGCTCGATGCGCTCTGGCACATGGTCCTGCCGGTCGCGATGTTGACCTTCTTCAACACCGCGACGCTGACGCTCCTGATGCGCTCGAATATGGTCGATGTGCTGAAGAGCGACTTCATCGCGGCGATGCGCGCGAGTGGCATCCCCGAGCGGCGCGTCATCTATGTGCACGCACTGCGCGCCGCCTTCATCCCGATGCTGACCTATTTGGGCCTCCTGATTGGCCTGATGCTGGGCACGGCGCCGGTAACCGAATCCGTCTTCACCTGGCCGGGGCTCGGATATCTCTACATCTCCGMGATCCATCAGCTCGACTATCCCGTCATCATGGGGGCGAGCGCGGTCATCGCCTTCATGCTGATCTGCACCACCCTGCTGACGGACGTCATCTACGTCTTCATCGACCCCCGCATCAGCCTGGAGTGAGCATGTGAGCGATCAGACGATCACGGCTCATCCGCCGTCTTCCGCAAGGCCGGCCCGCCGTCCGGTCAAGGGCATCTGGCGGCAGGGCTGGCAGCGCTTCGCCCGTAGCCGCACCGGCATGCTCGGACTCATCCTGGTCCTCCTCGTCGTCGCGACCGCCGTCATCGGGCCATTCATTGCGCCCTTCGATCCGCAGGACCAGAGCCCGATGATCGACCCCGGTGCAAAGGCGCCGCCGAGCTGGGTCCACCCGCTGGGGACGGACCGCATGGGCTATGATGTCGCCAGCCGTGTGATCTACGGCGCGCCGACGGCACTTGCCGTCGGGCTTGGAGCCATGTCGATCGCCTCGCTGATCGGTGTTCTGGTCGGCGGCGTTGCCGGCTATCGCGGGGGCACCACGGATGAGGTGCTGATGCGCTTCACCGATTTCTTCCTCGTGATTCCGATGTTTGTCGTCATCCTCGCCGTCATTCGCCTGCTCGGCGTGGCGGTCGTCAACACGCCCTTCGAAAGCGTGCCGTATCTCAATCTCGGCGTCATCATCCTGCTGATCGGCGTCTTCTCCTGGGCTCCGATCGCTCGGATGACGCGTGCCGAGTTCCTGCGGCTGAAGAACCAGGAATTCGTCGAGGCTGCGCGCTGCATCGGCGCTACTTCGGGCGATATCCTCTTCCGCCACATTCTTCCGAACGCCTTGCCATCCCTTGTCGTCATCGTGGCGCTCGGCATCGGCGGGGCCGTGCTGGCGGAGGCGATGATCGGCTTCCTCGGTTTCGGCGATCCGGCCGCGGTGAGCTGGGGGCAATTGCTCTACTTCAATTACGAGGCACTGAAAGTGGCTCCCTGGGCATCGCTCAGCCCGGGTGTCGCCATCTTCATCACGGTGCTCGGCTTCAACCTTCTGGCGGACGGCCTGACCGATGCCTTCAACCCACGGGCGAAGCGCTGAGATGTCGAGCCTCGCCACCCCAAAGCCAGTCGCCGCCATTTCGATCGACGATAGCAGCGTGCTGACGCCGCCTGTCCATGACCTCGTCCGCGTCGAGAACCTGCGGATTCAGTTTCCACCCTGGAATGCGCCCGTTCGCATCATTGAGGATGTCAGCTTTCAGGTCCGCGCCGGCGAGACGATGGGCATCGTCGGAGAATCCGGCAGCGGCAAGACCCTGTCGAGTCTCGCGATTCTGAACCTTCTGCCGCCTCCCGCACGGATCACCGGCGGCCGCATCATGTTCGATGGCGAGAACCTCGCCGCGAAGTCGCAGGGCGAGATGCAGAAACTGCGCGGGCGCAGGCTCGCCATGGTCTTCCAAAACCCCGGCTATTCCCTGAACCCGCTGATGACGGTCGGCGCGCAGCTCGGCGAGATCCTGAAGGTTCACGAGAAGATGCCGCGCAGCGTTGCTCTGCAGCGGGTGGAGGAGTTGTTTCGCCTCGTCGGCATCACCGACCCCGGCTCGCGCCTGTCGCAGTATCCGCATGAGATGAGCGGCGGCATGAAGCAGCGTGTCTGCATCGCCCGTGCTCTGCTCTGCAACCCGGCGCTCGTGCTCGCGGATGAGCCGACGACGGCGCTCGACGTCACGATCCAGGCCCAGATCCTCGATCTCTTCGAAGACCTGAAGGCGCGGTTCGGCATGTCGATGATCTTCGTCACGCACGACATGGGCGTCGTGGCTCGCATCGCCGATCGGATCACCGTCATGTATGCGGGCCAGGTCTGCGAGACGGGCGACAAGCACGCCATCTTCGCACGGCCCTCGCACCCCTACACGCAGGCCCTTCTGGCAAGCACGCCGCGCATCGACCGGCGCTACGCAGTCGATGGTGAGGGGCGTCGCGAGCGCTTGCCCACGGTCGGGCGCGCCGTCGCGCCCGGACAATCACTCGGTGGCGGTTGCCGCTTCGCCGGGCGCTGTCCCGAAGCCGCGCCGGAATGCTCCCGGCTGGTGCCCCAGGCCGCAGCGATCGAGCCAGGCCGTGTCGTTCATTGCCTGAAGCGCGGCAGCGCCGGAGTGGCCAGCCATGATTGAGCCGACCCCGAATGTCCGCCCACGCAGCGTGCCACAGCCCCTGCTGACCGTTGACGGGCTGGTGAAGAGCTACCCGTTGCGCCGCCGCGGGCTCTTCCGCCAGAAGGTCACCGGGGAAATCCGCGCGGTCAACGACATCAGCTTCAGCGTGGCGGCCGGGGAGACGCTGAGCATCGTCGGCGAAAGCGGCTGCGGCAAGACGACGGCGGCCCGCGCGATCCTGCACCTCGTCKAACCGACTGCCGGTGCGATCCGCCTCGGCGACACGGATATCCGGGCGACGTTCACTCAGGATCGGCGGCCGGACGTGCTCGCGCTGCGCCGTCAGATGCAATACGTCTTCCAGGATCCCTATCTTTCACTCAATCCGCGCTGGAGCGTCAGGCAGATCCTGACCGAGCCGCTGCGCGTCCATGGTCATGCCCCGAAGGAGGACTGGGACGCGACGGTGGAAGGTCTGCTGGAGCGGGTCGGGCTGCCGCCGGACTATGCCGATCGCTATCCCCACGAATTCTCCGGCGGGCAGCGCCAGCGCATTGGGATCGCGCGCGCTCTGGCGGTCGAGCCGCGACTGCTGATCTGCGACGAGCCCGTCTCCTCGCTCGACGTCTCGGTGCGGGCGCAGGTCCTGAATCTGCTGGCGGACCTGCAGGAAGACCTGGGACTCTCCTATCTCTACATCTCGCACGACCTGAGTTCCGTGCGCTTTCTGAGCAACCGCATTGCGGTGATGTATCTCGGCAATCTCGTCGAGATCGGTGAGGTCGACGAGATTTTCGCACGGCCGCGCCATCACTACACCGCTGCCCTGATCTCGGCGATTCCCGTGCCTGATCCCTCAAACCAGGCACAGCGCCAGGCGATCCAGGGCGAAGTCCCCAGTGTTGTCCGGCGACCGTCCGGCTGTGTCTTTCACACCCGCTGCCCCGCCGCACTGCCTGTCTGTTCCCAACAGATTCCGCCGCTGTCCGCACCGGACGGCACCCACGCCTTCGCTTGCCACAACCCGCGCTGAGAGCGGGGAGAGACCATAGGAAACGCCATGATGAATGTTATCGTCGTCGGAGCCGGAATTGTCGGCAGCTCCATCGCCTACCGCGTCGCCCAGGGCGGTGCGAAGGTCACGGTCCTCGAAGCCTCTCGCGTCGGCGCCGGAACATCCGGAGTGAGCTTCGCCTGGACGAATGCGAACAACAAGACGCCGCGCCCCTATCACGACCTGAACGTCGCAGGCATGCGCGCGCATGCCGCGTTGAAGGATGAGTTCGGCTCGACACCCTGGTTCCATCAGAGCGGTAGCCTGGAGTGGCGCGTCGATCCGGCGGAGATCGCCGCTCAGGCGAAGAAGGTCGAGCGGCTGCGCGAGTGGGGCTATGCGGCGGAGTTTATCGACAAGAAGCGGCTGCAGGCGCTTGAGCCGGAGCTGGCAATCGGCGCAGTTTCGGACAAGGCTCAGATCGTATTCTGCCCTGAAGAAGGGTGGGTGGACCCTGTCCAGTACGCCGGAGCCATGCTGCGCGCTGCCCGTCAGCGCTATGGAGCGGCGCTGAAGACCGGCGTGAAGGTGACCGGGGTAGAGACCCGCAATGGTCGTGTCGTCGGCGCTCGGGATGATACGGGCGCTGTCCACGCAGCCGACCTCGTCATCAACTGCACCGGGCGCTGGTCCAACGATACGGTGAGCGAGACGGCGCCGAATGTCCCGCTCGCTCCGACCGTGGGCTTCCTCGTCTTCACGCCTCCGGTCGGTGTCGATCTGCGCCGGCCCTTCCATGCGCCCGACGTCGATGTCCGTCCGGACGGGGCAGGCCGCATGATGATCCGCAAGGACTCGCTCGACGACCGTTTCGCCGAATTGGAAAGCCGTCTGCCGGATTGCGAGGAGGCGAAGATCGCGCTCGCAAGCGCAACCGAGCTTCTGCCCGGCTTGGCAGGCGTCGAGGCCGAAGCGGTGCGCACGACCGTCAGACCGATCCCCGCCGATGGGCTCTCCACCGTCGGACCGGCCCGCGGCGTCGACGGCTACTACGTCGTCGTGACCCACAGCGGCGTGACGCTGTCTCCCTTCCTCGGCCAGGCCGTCGCCGACGAGGTCCTGCGGGGCAGGGAGCGTCCGGAACTGGCGCAGTTTCGTCCTTCGCGCTTCCAGGCCTGAGTGCCGGACGCTCTCGGCCTGTTCATTTCGCACCACCAAGAAACAAGGGGAAAATCGATGTCCAGGAAATCGACGCGACGCGATGTGCTGAAATGGTCCGGAGCCGGAGCGGCCGCGCTCGCGGCCGGTGGGATACCGGAGGGGGCGCTGGCCAAGCCGCCCTTCTTCAAGCTCTACCTGATGATCTTCAACAACCTCCAGTCGCGCATGATCTGGACGGACCTGATCGGAAAGCAGTTCGCCCGCCTCGGCATCGATATCGTGTCGAGCTACCAGCCGCCTTCGGTCGTGATCGCGCGGCGCGCCAATGACAGCGGCAAGACGCATGTCGATGGYGGCTGGGACATGTATTCCGAGCGGATTTACTACAGTGGGCTGGTGCCGCTGCCCGAGACGCTCTTCCACAGCAAGAATTTTCCGCCGAACGGGCAGAATTACTATCGCATCGCCGACAAGCAGATCGACGAGGCGATCGAGAAATACTCGCGCTCCGTCACGCCGGCCGACCGCAAGGCGGCGATCACCGCCTTCATGAAGCGCTGGTACGAGATCGAGCCGCTCCATGTCGTCTTCTATCCGGAAGAGGTGATCATCACGAATCCGAAGCTGAAGGGCATGGAATCGACGACCTACAACCCGGTCTTCTATCCGCGCCCCGAGAACTGGACGATCGAGGGCGCCACTGGCGACGTCACGGCCACTTTCGCGTCCTGGCAGCCGCCGAGCCAGCTCATCCCGATGTATGGCAGCGGCTACAACGAGGCCAATATCTTCGGCCCCGTCTACAACGCGCTGTTCGAATACGACAGCTGGGCGAACAAGAAGCTCGTCCCGGCGCTGGCGGAGTCAGTGAAGACCTCCGACGACGGCAGGACCTGGGTATTCACCCTTCGCAAGGGCGTGAAATGGCATAGCGGCGAGGAGTTCACTGCCGAAGATGTCAAGTTCACCTGGGATACGGTGATCGACAAGACCTATGCCAGCGTCTTCCAGTCGCCCCTCGAGACCGTCCTGGGCAGCAAGGATGCCTACAAGGTAAGCGGCACCCACGAGATCACCGTGACCTTGCGGGAGCCGAACGTGATGTTTCGCGATTTCGTCCTGCCCGTCATCGCGATCATGCCGAAACACGCCTATCAGGGCCTCAAGCCCGAGGAGCTGCGTGGCCATGTCATCAGCACCTGGCTCGGCACCTTCCCGGTCAAGACCTCCGACGGCAAGACCTTCGAGGCCAAAGGCGGTATCGGCACGGGGCCCTGGATTCCGCAGGGTTTCGATCCGGCCCGCAAGGCTTACAAATACATCAAGAACGATAGCTACTGGAAGAAGACCGAAGGCAATGTGAAAACCTTCTACGTGGTCAATATCCAGGGCGCCGACGCTGTTCTGAGCGCGATCAAGGCCGGCTCCATCGATGCGCATGATCCGATGTACGACGTCGGCGGGCTGCTCGAGACGATCGATCCGTCATGGGGCACCGTCAATCGCTTCGATTCCTATAAGTGGATGCAGACCTGCTTGAACATGAACCACCCGGTCTTCGGAACGGGCGTGGAAACCCCGCTCGGCAAGCAGGATCCCAGCCGTGCGGCGGAAGCTGCGGCCTATGTCCGCAAGGCCATGAGCCACATGATCCCGCGCGAGCAGATCATCAAGAACGTTGTTGCCGGTTTCGGCAAGCCCGGCACGGTGCCAATTCCCTTCACCTCCGAAGATTATGACCACGATCTGCTCAAGCCGATCGCCTACGACATGAACCTGGCCAAGCAATATATGGAAAAGGCCGGCTACAAATACTGAATTCAATGCCGTCGTCAGCGCCGGGCTCGTCGGCCCGGCGCTCCAGAAGCCTCTAGTACTCCCAAGGAAACAAACGATGCGTGTCGCAATACTCGGTGCGGGCTCGATAGCCTATGGCAATGCTGCGCTGCTCGCCTCCCTCGGCCATGAGCCTGTGCTGTGGTCGCCCTCAGGCAAAACCGGGCAAAGCATCGTCGCGGGCAAGCCACTAGCGGCGACTGGCTCGCTCGACGGTTCGTTCAAGGTCACGATGGCGACCAACGCGGGTGATGCGATCRCCGGCGCTGACGCCGTCCTGCTGGCCTTGCCGGCCAATGGCCATCGCATGGCGATGGATGCCGCCGCTCCCCACCTTGCCAGCGGTCAGATTGTCATCATCAGCTCGCACACCTCGTTCAGCGGCCTCTATATCGCCAAAAAGATCGCGGAGCGCGGGCTCGATATCCCTGTCGTTGTCTGGGGAACCACTGTGACGGCAGGGCGCCGCACCGGGGACGCGAGCGTGAACGTCTCGACGATCCGTTCCAAGGTCGATATCGCGACCATCCCTGCCTCGGCTGGCGCACGCGGGCTGCAAGTCTGTCAGGAACTGTTCGGCGACCGCTTCGTCGAGCGCTCCGACGCACTGGCGATTTCTCTCTCCAACCTCAATCCGCAAAACCATCTCGGCATCGCACTATGCAATTTCACGCGCATGGAGCACGGCGAAACCTGGGGCCAGAACGAAAACAATACCGACTCTGTCGGCCGCCTGCTCGAAGCGCTCGATGCTGAACGCCTCGCGATCGCCGAGGCGGCCGGCTACAAGGTGCGCACCATTCGAGAGCACTATAACCTCTCCTTCCATGTCGAGCCCGGACCGGTCGGCGAGATGGCCCGCCAGCTTGCCGCACGCGGCAATGGCGGCAACGGCCCCGACAGCATCGACACGCGCTATGTGCTGGAGGATGCGCCCTTCGGCCTGCATCCGACCGTGCTGCTCGGCAAATTGACCGATCGGCCCGCCACGCTGCACCAGGCTGGCATCGACGTCTTCTCGGCACTTTATGGCCGCGATTTCGCGAGCGAGAACGACCTGCTCGACGATATCGGGCTCGAGACCATGTCGCTGGCCGAACTCAAGACGCTGGTTCGTGACGGCTGGTCCGCGTCGCAGGCGAAGTAGTTCCGGCGCCATCCCAATCGCCCCTTATTCGATCGGAAATACGGTTATGCCTGAGATCATCGTTGTCGGTGCCGGCGTCCTGGGGACGTCGGTGGCCTATCGTCTTGCGCTCGCGGGCGCGAAGGTCACCGTGCTGGAGGCCACGCGCGTCGGCGGTGGCACCTCCGGCATCAGCTTCGCCTGGACGAATTCCAGCAATAAGGCGCCGCGCCCCTATCACGATCTGAATGTCGCGGGCATGCGGGCGCATGCGG
Organism: Allobosea sp. 01N443; assembly: GCF_056399325.1. Taxonomy (NCBI): domain Bacteria; kingdom Pseudomonadati; phylum Pseudomonadota; class Alphaproteobacteria; order Hyphomicrobiales; family Alloboseaceae; genus Allobosea; species Allobosea sp. 01N443. Next base: position 966 of record NZ_JBFTRC010000101.1, on the reverse strand, counting down.
CGCTGAAGGACGAGTTCGGTGCGACGCCGTGGTGGCATGCCGGCGGCCGTGTCGAATGGCGCGACGAGGAGGGGCGAGACGAACACCGCGCCAAGGTGGCTCGCCTCCAGGAATGGGATTATGGCGTCGAATGGATCGATCGCCAGCAGCTGCTTGAACTCGAGCCCGATATCGATCCTGCCGCGGTGGGCGATGCCCCGGTCGCCTGGTATCCGGAGGACGGATGGCTCGATCCTGTCGTCTACTCCCATGCGATGATGACCGCTGCACGCCGCAAGGGCGCGCAGTTGCATACCCAAACGAAGGTTACCGGGCTGCTTGTGCAGGGCGGCAAGGTCAAGGGTGTGCACACCGAGGCGGGGGACACCCTGATGGCCGATCTCGTGGTCAACTGCACCGGGCGCTGGTCGAACGACACGATTGCCGGAACGGCCCCGAATGTGCCGCTGGCGCCGACTGTCGGCTTTCTGGTCTTCACGCCCCCGGTTCCCGCATCGATCCAGCGTGTCGTGGCCACACCTGTTTGCGATTTTAGGCCGGATGGCGCCGGCAGGCTTATGGTGCACTGGGGGCCGGCCGATGCCTTGGTTACCCCCGAAATCACGAACCGTCCTGGCCTCGACCAGGCGGCGGATCTCGTCGCGCGCCTGACACGGATCCTGCCCGGAATCGCGCCGGTGAAACCGGAAGCGAGCCGCGTCACCCAGCGTCCGATTCCCAAGGACGGCCTCTCCGCCATGGGCCCCGTACCGAACCTCGAAGGCTACTATGTGATGGTCACCCATAGCGGCGCGACGCTTTCGCCTGCGCTCGGGGCGATGGCGGCAGACGAGATAATGAGCGGCAAACCGCGCCCCGAACTCGCCCAGTTCCGGCCGGCCCGGTTCTTTCGCTAGTGGATGGAATCTAACGCTTGGTGCCCACGCCTGACGGCAGCGATGATTTTGTCGGGGTCAGCGGTCCAGG